>JAFGWF010000213.1 GCA_016937295.1 Bacteroidales bacterium | reverse complement strand
TATCGTTTATCACATCGTAGAAAATGATATTGGTATTTATGGCCGAAAGCACAATTCCGTCCTTGTTTACAGCCAAGGTATTATCATTTGGAACCGAATAGTTGTACAAGTTTCCTTCAAAACTATGAACTACCAAAGGAGTGTCTATAACGGTCTCATCTGATTTTCTCAAAACGTTAATTTCTTTTCGGAATGGATACCGCTTTTCTGACTCTTTTTTAAGATCATTCAAAAAATGGCGATAATGAGAATTTCCCTCAAAGGGATTTTCTAAGTTTTGCATCTGAATTTGATAATCAGTGACGGAAATATCTCGAAAATTCTTTCTAATCTTTTGTTTCACAGCCAACCTTTGAGATTGGTAGCTTGTCTGGCTATTCCCGCAAAATGCGATAAATATAAGCGGTATGATAAAATATTTAATGCGGTAGTTCATTGATAATAATCGTTAAGGATTTGACGTAGCAAATTTAATTATTATATTTTTGCAGGCTGGTAACAATTAATGCTTTTTTAAATAATTGTTAATCAATGTCTAACTAATATTCATTACGCAATTGCGTTCATTTCAAGCCGATTTTAACTCTATTTTTCCGGAGTTTTAGCGCAATTAACAATTATGAATGGTGTCCGATTAAACCAATTTTGGAATTTTTACTGCAGTTTTTTTTGGACAAAATTGAAAACATCAAGCTTTTTTTATACAAATAACACACAATGAAGTATTTATTTTTAATTATTCTATCTACATTAACATTTTTAGGGTATTCTCAAAAATGGGTAGAAACCTTAAAGTCTCCAAACGCTAATTTTTTTGAAATTCAAAAGCAATTTTATGAAGAATTGGAACAATCCGGCAAGGAAAAAATTCCAGGATTTAAGCAATACAAGCGTTGGGAATATTTTATGGAAACACGCATCGACTCTCTTGGCAATTTCAATAATCATGCTTCAGCAAATTTGATTTATAATGAGTTAACAGATTTCAGCACATTAAAAAGCAGCAAAGGAGAAGCCGGAAACTGGACTCAAATTGGACCCTTTGGAGCTCCAAGCGGAAGCGGAGCCGGAAGAACAAATTGCATTGCTTTCCATCCTACTAATCCTTATTATATAATTGTAGGGTCGGCATCCGGCGGAATCTGGAGGTCTTTTGACGGTGGTAATTCATGGGCAACAAATACCGATGGCCTTGAAAACTTAGGTTTTTCGGATATTGTAATTGCACCTTCCAATCCAAATATTGTTTATGCTGCCACAGGCGACCGCGATGGAGGCGACACCTATAGCATAGGTGTTTTGAAATCAACGGACGGAGGTTTAACCTGGAATCCTACCGGGATAAGTTTTGGACCGGAGTCTAAAAGAAAGATTTACAGGCTTTTAGTTCATCCACAAGATGAAAACACGGTTTATATGGCTTCTTCACTTGGATTCAGAAAAACAACCGATGGAGGTCAAACTTGGGTTCAAATCAGGGCAGGATCCTTTGTGGATGCTCAGTTTAAACCCAACGATCCAAATACCATTTATGCCGCAACCACAGCTATTGTAATAAAATCAACAGATGCCGGACAAACATGGACCAATCTTTCGATTCCATTTTCTTCATCGAATAGCCGATTAGTAATTGGTGTTACTGCCGCCGACCCAAACTATATTTATATATTAGCTTCACGAAGTTCGGACAATGGGTTCGGTGGACTTTACCGTTCTGCGGATGGCGGCGTCACATTTGTGCAAAGAGCAAGCTCCCCAAATTTATTAGGTTGGGCTTCTGACGGCAACGACTCCGGTGGGCAAGGCTGGTATGATTTGGCGTTGGGGGTTTCGCAAACCAATCCAAATATACTTTTTGTTGGAGGCGTAAATATCTGGAGATCAGCAAATGGAGGCAGCGCATGGACTTTAAGCGGTCATTGGACAGCAAGTGGAGCTCCCTATGTTCATGCCGACATTCACGAAATTAAATATTCTCCGCACAATACTAATGCACTATGGGCCTGCACAGATGGCGGGTTAAGCATCTCTGCGGACAACGGGAATAATTGGTCCGAAAAAAACACCAATTTATCCATTGCACAAATGTATCGACTTGGCGCTTCTTCTTCAAATGCTTCTAAAGTTATTACAGGTTGGCAAGACAACGGAACAAATTTCAACTCCAACAACAGTTGGGCGAAGGTTTTGGGAGGAGATGGAATGGAATGCATAATTGATTATAGCAACAATAATTATATGTTTGGCAGCTTGTATTATGGAAATATCAGGCGTTCAACCAATGGCGGATCAACTTGGACTTCAATCACAGACGACATAACCGAACAAGGAGCTTGGGTAACCCCTTATGTGCAAGACCCAAATAATCCCGCTATTCTTTATGCCGGTTTTATTAATGTTTTTAGAAGCACTAACCGAGGAAATAGTTGGACTAAAATTTCCAATTTCAGTTCTACATCTACTCTCCGAACGCTTGCTGTTGCACCATCCAATTCAAGCGTAATTTACACTGG
>JAFGWF010000212.1 GCA_016937295.1 Bacteroidales bacterium | reverse complement strand
GGTTTGCTTCTCGCCTTCGGTATGCTCTTCCCTAACGCTTTGATTTACCTTTATTTCCTTTTCCCCATAAAAGCAAAATGGTTTGTTTTGGCTTTTGGTATCATTGAATTAGTGAGTGGTTTGCGAAACAATCCTGAAGATAATGTGGCTCATTTTGCACATCTCGGTGGAATGTTGTTCGGAATTTTCTTGATTCTTTATTGGAAACGAAAAGACATTAACCGTAATCTTTACAACTTCTAATCATGAATAATAGGTTTGGAAATCCTTTTGGAAACCACAATCCCAGCGATTACTATCGGCATTTATACCAGCAAAACAAGTTGATGGTTTGGTTATCGGCAACTGCTTTAGTTGTGTTGTTAGTCGCCGGTTCGGGTTTTATTCACTCATTTTTTATAGCCTATCTTCTTTTTATTGGCAGCGTTCTCTACCGGCAATTTTTGTCGCAGGAGAAAATGATTATTACGCTGTCGTTGAGTGCTTTATCAGGCGCAATAGCATATTTGTTGTTTTTTGGTTCCAATGTCGAAACTTTGCAGTTGCTTTCGGTTGTGGTGGGGGCAGCGGCTTTTGGTTTGCTTACGGCTGTGGCTACCTATGCTCCAAATAGTCCGATGAATTTGGCTTTTATTGGTCAGGTAAAACTAAAATGGATAGTCTTGATAATCATAGGTTTAGATTTACTTACAATAAATCCTTCCGACCTTTCACCACGCATAAGTCATATCGGCGGTGTCCTTTATGGGTTTTTATCGGTTTATCTGGGTCGAAACGGACTGAATTTTAATTGGACTTCTCCTTTCAGAAAGCGAGGTCCTTATTACAAAAAATCGAATAAAAAAACTGAATATCAGACACCTCCGGCCTCAAAAATGTCGGATGAGGATTATAATCTACAGAAAAAAAAGAAACAAGACGAAATTGATGCAATTTTGGATAAAATCAAGCAGTTTGGTTATGACAGATTGACTGCTGAAGAAAAACGTAAGCTTTTTGAACAATCAAAACGGTAATTATGAAAAATACGCGACCAGTTGGTTTTATCGGCTATTTGCTTCGTTTTATAAATTTTTTAATTATGGCAGGACTACTTTTGGCTTATACGGCCAAATTTATCTCGCCTGACCTGTTCTGGATTCCTGCTTTCTTCGGATTAGCTTATCCTTATCTATTGATAATCAATATTTTATTTATATTCTATTGGGTATTTCGTTGGCGTTTGTTTCTGATTTGGCCTGTTTTGATTTTGGCTATCGGTTTCAACCTACCACGTTATTATGTTGGTTTTGGCTCCAATGTGGAATACTCAGGAGAGCATAAGTCGGTCAAACTAATGTCGTTTAATGTTCACGATTTCGATTTTTATACGCAAACTTATGGCTCAAACGGGGAAGCATTCGATCGAATCTCCGATTTTATTGCGGAACAAAATCCGGACATTATCTGCTTTCAGGAGTTTTATTCTTATGATTTAAAAATAAGTCATAGCACATTTATTAAACTAAAAGCTAAGGGTTATTTGTTTGGATATCGCAAACTATATAACGAAAAATCGAAAAAAATGTACTTAGTTATTTTATCGAAATACCCGATTTTCAACTCAGGATATTTGGATATAGCTGAAGGAAATGACCATATATCAGGCGTTTATGCCGATGTCAGCATCAAAGGAACTAAAGTACGAGTTTATGATTTGCATCTTGCCACGATGGGCGTTTCAAGTGAATCGAAATATATCACAAAGAATTATGATTTATCGAACGAACAAGATATTCACAAGGCAGCAACCGGAGCAAAACGAATTTCGTCACGAATTAAAAATGGATTTATCAGGCGCTCAAAACAGGCAGAACAGGTTCAAAAACATATCGAGCTTTGCCCTTATCCTGTGCTATTGGCCGGTGACTTTAACGATTCTCCATGCTCATATTCCTATTCTTTGCTGTCGAAAGATATGAAGGATGCGTTTGTAGAAGTGGGAAAAGGTTTCAGTAATACCTATAATGGCAAAGTTCCCTCCTATCGAATTGATTATATCCTCTTCGATAAACATTTTGAGGCTCTTTCGTATCAACGTCACAAAATCAAAGCTTCGGACCACTATCCGGTTGTAGCTGAATTAGTTATAAAAGAAACCACCGATGAATAAGTTTGAGCTAATAAGTGATTTTCAACCAACCGGCGACCAACCGGAGGCAATTCGACAATTGGTTGATGGGATAAGTCGCAACGAACCCGCTCAGGTTTTACTGGGAGTTACGGGTTCCGGTAAAACTTTTACTATTGCCAACGTTATCCGTCAAATAAATAAACCTGCACTTATTTTAAGTCATAATAAGACACTTGCTGCACAACTTTATGGGGAGTTTAAGCAGTTTTTTCCACATAATGCCGTAGAGTATTTTGTTTCTTATTACGATTATTACCAACCTGAGGCATATATTCCAACGACTAATACCTATATCGAAAAAGACTTGCAAATCAATGAGGAGATTGACAAATTGCGACTTTCAGCTACTTCTTCCTTGCTTTCCGGTCGGTCAGATGTGATTGTTGTTTCATCAGTTTCGTGTATTTATTCACTGGGAAATCCCGATGATTTCACCAATAACCTTATCGCACTTCGTGTTGGCGGTGTGATAAGTCGGAACTTATTTCTTCAACAATTAGTGGCCAGTTTATACTCACGCAATGAAGTAGATTTTAAAAGAGGTACTTTCAGAGTTAAAGGGGATACTGTAGATGTTTTTCCTGCCTATGCCGACCAGATAATTCGAGTGGTATTTTGGGGAGATGAAGTGGAAGAAATAACGATAATTGACCCGGCCACCAACCGAACCGTTGAAAAAGTGGACTTTGTAAAGATTTTTCCTGCAAATATTTTTGTAACAAATCAAGATACCGTGCGGGATTCTCTCTATGCCATTCAGGACGATTTGAATCTTCAGTTGGAATTTTTAAGGTCTATCGGTAAACCTCTTGAAGCCAAACGGTTAGAAGATCGGGTAAATTATGATTTGGAAATGATTCGGGAGTTGGGATATTGCAGCGGCATCGAAAATTATAGTCGATATTTTGACGGGCGGAACGTTGGGGAACGTCCCTTCGTTCTGCTGGATTATTTCCCCGATGACTATTTGATGGTCATAGACGAAAGCCATGTAACGCTGCCTCAAATTCGCGCAATGTATGGAGGCGACAGAAGCAGGAAACAAACCTTGGTTGAATATGGATTCCGTTTACCTTCCGCTTTGGACAATAGGCCGCTTAGATTTGAGGAGTTCGAGGGGTTAGCCGCACAAACGATTTATGTTAGCGCCACCCCCGGCGATTATGAATTGACGCGCTCTAACGGTGTCGTTGTTGAACAACTGATTCGCCCCACTGGATTGCTTGATCCGGTAATTGAAGTCAGACCAAGCATAAACCAAATTGATGATTTGTTGGAAGAAATTGCCATAGTTACTCAAAAAGGCGAACGGGTTTTAGTAACAACCTTGACGAAACGAATGGCAGAGGAAATGGATAAATATTTGTCGAAATTGAGTATAAAAAGCAAATATATTCATTCAGAGGTTGATACTATTGAGCGCGTAGAGATTTTGCGCGACCTAAGATTAGGGGTAATCGATGTTTTAGTTGGTGTAAATTTACTTCGCGAAGGGTTAGATTTGCCCGAGGTTTCTTTGGTAGCCATCTTAGACGCAGACAAGGAAGGGTTTCTACGGTCGGAACGGTCGCTTACTCAAACGGCAGGTCGAGCTGCAAGAAATATCAATGCGAAAGTAATTATGTATGCTCAGAAAATCACCGGAAGTATGCAACGAACCATCGACGAAACCTATCGAAGGCGGGAAAAGCAGATGAGCTATAATTTAGATCACGGCATCACGCCAACGGCTATCATTAAGTCAACTGACAGCATCTTGCTGCAATCCTCGGTAGCTGATTTTAAAAAGAATAAGCAATCGTCCAAAGCTTATGTCGAAAACGAAAAAACCGACATTGCTGCCGATCCGGTGGTTGCTTATATGAACACAGAGCAGATTCGCAAAGCTATTATTCATGCAAAGCATAAAATGGAGCTTGCCGTCAAGGATCTTGATTTCATTGAAGCCGCAAGATATAGAGACGAAATTCGATTGCTGGAGGCTAAATTAAATCTCTAATATGTGTTTATTTTTTTGGGGAAATCAGCCATTTATCCCATATATTTTATCTACATTTGCCCGCAACAATTTTCAACTATTCAATAGTTTACAGGGTTTTGATTATGAATAAGATAGGCATTAGACACGAAGATAAGTATTTGTTAGAAAGAAGAGTGGCATTAACTCCTGACCACGTTCACAAGTTAATTCTCAATGCCGGATTGGAATTTTTTGTGCAAAGTTCAGCTAAGCGGGTTTTTAAGGATAAAGAATATCAGCAAGCAGGAGCTATTGTTGTTGATGATTTTTCGGAAGATGTTAAAACAATTTTTGGTGTTAAGGAGATGCCAATAAACTTTTTCAAAGAAAATCAAACTTTAGTCTTTTTTTCTCACACTATCAAAGGCCAAACTTATAATATGCCTATGTTGAGGGCAATGATGGATAAAAAAATCAATTTGATTGATTATGAGCGAATTAGTGATGGAAACAAACGTTTGATATTTTTTGGCCGTTTTGCCGGCATTGCCGGAGCCATCAATTCCATTTGGGCCCTCGGAATGCGCTATCACCGCAAAAACATAAATACTCCTTTCTATAAGCTTCGCCAAGCCCACACATACTCCTCGTTGCCGGAAGCAATTGAGGTTATCAAGGAAATCAGCTCCGATATAACAACTAACGGATTGCCGAAGGAAATTTCTCCATTAATTATAGGTATAACGGGTTATGGAAATGTTTCAAAAGGAGCGCAAGAAATACTTGATTTATTGCCTTTCAAAGAAATTACGCCTGAAGAATTGCTTCATCTTGATTTAAAATCTTGTAAAAACAATGCGATTTTAAAGGTAGTTTTTCAAGAGAAAGATTTGTCGTTGCATCAAGATGGAAAGGATTTTGAATTACAAGACTATTACAAAAACCCACATAACTATTTTAACCGTTTTGAAGATTATGTGCCAAAACTGAGCATGCTGCTCAACTGTATGTATTGGGATCCAGCATATCCACGAATTGTTACGAAGAAATACCTTCAAAAACATTTTTCGGAAGAAACCCCTCGCCTTGAGGTTATTGGCGACATAACCTGCGATCCGGATGGATCTATAGAATGCACTCACACAGGCACGCCAATTGTCAATCCTGTATATGTTTATAACCCATTGAATATGAACTACAAATACGGGTTTGAAGGAGACGGTCTCTTGATTATGGCTGTGGATATTCTGCCAAGTGAGCTTCCTCGTGAGTCGTCTCAAGCTTTTGGAGATGCTTTATTGCCTTTTGTGGCAGAAATTGCCACAGCAGATTTTTCAGCAAGTTTTGAAGAATTAAAACTTCCGGAAGCGATAAAAAGAGCCCTGATTTTACACAATGGGGAATTTACGCCCGCATATAAGTACATGAATAAATATTTAATAAATACCAACAAATAAAACAATCAAACTATGTCTGAGAAAATTTTTGATAAAGTTGAACCCGGTGTCCTTTGGGGAGAGGACCTCAACGAGGTTTTTCGCATTGCGAAAGCAAACCAATTTGCCCTACCGGCTGTGAATGTAGTCGGGTCGAATAGTGTGAATGCTGTTTTAGAAGCTGCTAAAAAAGTTAATTCGCCTGTGATTATTCAGTTTTCTAATGGTGGCGCCCATTTCTACGCCGGAAAATCGTTAGACAATTCGGATGAAAAAGCCGCAATAGCCGGAGCTATTACCGGCGCAATGCAAGTGCATCAATTAGCTGAAATTTACGGTGTTGCGGTAATTTTACACACCGATCATGCCGCTAAAAAATTGCTCCCTTGGATTGATGGCCTTCTCGAAGCCGGTGAGGAGTTTTTTGAACAATACGGAAAACCGATTTTTAGTTCCCACATGTTAGACCTTTCAGAAGAACCTCTTCACGAAAATATTGAAATTTGCAAGACCTATTTAGAGCGAATGAGCAAAATCGGTATGACCTTGGAAATTGAGTTAGGCGTAACAGGTGGCGAGGAAGATGGTGTGGATAATTCAGATGTGGATAATTCCCTTCTTTACACCCAACCTGAAGATGTGGCTTATGCTTATGAAGAATTATCCAAAATCAGCAGTCAATTTACCATTGCGGCAAGTTTTGGAAACGTTCACGGCGTTTATAAGCCCGGTAATGTAAAGTTGACCCCAATTATTCTGCATAACTCGCAAGAATATATTCGCAAGAAATTCAATACCGATGAAAAACCGGTGAATTTCGTATTTCATGGCGGCTCCGGTAGCGACCAAAAAGATATTCGCGAAGCAATCGGTTACGGTGTTATTAAAATGAATATCGACACCGATACGCAATGGGCAGCTTGGGATGGTGTAAGAAAATATGAAGCAAAATACCATGACTATCTTCAAGGCCAAATCGGAAATCCTGAAGGAGACGATAAACCGAACAAAAAATATTACGATCCTCGCAAATGGATTCGTGAATCTGAAACGTCCATGGTAGCTCGTTTAGAACAAGCATTCGCAGATTTAAACTGCCTAAATCGCTGTTAATGAATTGATTATATTCACTTTATATAAAAACCCTTTGGAATTTTCTTGAGGGTTTTTTTTTATTTCTTCAACCGCACTATCATAGTTGTTCCTTGCCCCTCCTTGCTCGTAATATCCAATTGTCCACCCAATTTCTCAATCAACTCCAGAGTAATCATTAACCCAATTCCACTGCCTTGCTCCGATTCCGTCCCCTTGGTTGAAAGAAATTTATTTTCACCTAATATCTCTTGAATCTTTGTATCGCTCATTCCAATCCCATTATCAGTGATAGAAATTTCGACTGAACTGGTTTCTTTTGCCTCAATCAGTATCATACCACCTCGTGGAGTGTACTTTATTGCGTTAGTCAAAATATTTCGTAAAAT
>JAFGWF010000211.1 GCA_016937295.1 Bacteroidales bacterium | reverse complement strand
CGCCATTCCACTTTGTCCACCACTAAAGCACTGTCTTTCAAGGCAACTGTTCCATTGGTAAGGACTTTTTCTTTATCAACCGGAATGTAGAACAAATTGGTTGGGAAATAGTTGATGTTTTCGCCCGGACGGAAAGAAACTTTTGTGCGTTCGTTGTCGCTGTAGAAAAACTCCACCAATTCTTTCACATTATAATGAACTTTATCTTTTGCAATATTTGGGTTTTTCAAAAAATAGCCCACATCGTTGGTCCCTTGGATGTATTTATCGCGGCCAATGCCAAGCGGAATGGGTTCAGCCTCATACGTTTGACGAAGCATTTGATCGATATACCAATCGGTATTGAAAAGACTAAGATTTACCACTTTAACATCTGTGCGAATACCTTCAACCTCTTGAGCATACCACAATGGGAATGTGTCGTTATCGCCGTTGGTGAATAAAATTGCATCCGGTTCACAACTATTGAGATAATTCTTGGCAATATTCAACGCATTATACCTTCCGCTGCGGTCGTGGTCGTCCCAGTTTTGTTGAGCCATTATGCCGGGAACGAGCAGCAGCATTACCACAGTAACGGCGGAGGCAACAACCGTAGGATTGGCATATTTTCGCAACAAGTCGTAGAGCGCTAAAACGCCGAAACCTATCCAAATAGCAAAAGCATAGAAGGATGCAACATAAGCATAGTCACGCTCACGAGGCTGATAAGGATATTGGTTGAGGTAAACCACAATAGCCAAACCGGTCATTAGGAAAAGAATGGCAACCACAATTCCATCTTTATAATTTTTGGAAAAATGAAACCATAAACCAAGTAAACCAAGAATCAAAGGCAGCATAAAATACTTGTTTGTAGCTTTATTTCTTTGTAATTCAACAGGTAAATCATCTTGAGGCCCAAGACGCATCTCATCAATAAAATTGATACCGCTAATCCAGTTGCCATGCAAATTATTTCCATGACCTTGAATATCGTTCTGACGACCGGCAAAATTCCACATAAAATAACGCATATACATGTGGCCAATCTGGTAGCTGAAGAAGAAACGCAGATTATCGCCAAAACTCGGAATAACCAATGTTTCGGTTTTTTCACCGGTACTTACAGTTTTTCGATTCGACTTATCGGTAATATATTCTTGATAAACCATGGCATGAACCGGACGTTGATTGGACCACATTCGTGGGAAGATAGTTGTGAAAGCCGGATCATAAACCGGAATTCGCTCCTTACGTTCATCCGTAATCACATAAGCCTGCTTAATGGATAATTTCGGATTGTTTTGTGCGGCTAATTCCTTTTCGGCATCTTCTTTATACTGAAAAATTTTCACCAGACCTCTATCGCCAAGTTTTATCCTTGAAGGATTTGGGAGACGGTCGGCTTCTACGACTGCATAACTCTTTGTAAAAACCGGTTTATTATCCTCATATTTTATTGCCGGTGCATTATAATACTGACCGTGAAACAATGGCCAGTCGCCATACTGCTCCCTGTTGAGGTAAGCTAACAAAGAAGTGGCATCTTCAGGATTATTTTCATCGATTGGGGTGTTGGCATTCGACCGAACCACCAAAATCAGAAACGACATATAACCAATGGTAATAAACGTAAATGAAAGCAAAATGGTGTTAGCAACCAATTTTTTCATCTTTTGGGTGCGATAAAGACCAAAAGCAATACCTCCAACAAGAATCAAGAAGTAGATGATAGAACCGGTATGGAAAGGAAGACCAAATTTATTGACGAAGAATCGCTCAAAAGCTCCTGCAAACATCACCATCCATGGAATGATGATATACATGACTAATGCCAACAAGAGGATGGAAATTCCAAAAGTGAGCAAAATGCCCTTTGTGGTTGGTTTATATTTTTTAAAATAATAAACGAATGTAATAGCAGGAATTGCAAGTAAGTTGAGCAAGTGAACACCTATAGACAAGCCCATGAGGTAAGCAATCAGAATCAGCCAACGATAGCCATGAGCCTCATCGGCAGCATCTTCCCATTTCAAAATGGCCCAAAAAACGATGGCTGTGAAGAAAGATGAAAGCGCATAAACCTCCCCTTCTACGGCCGAGAACCAAAAAGAATCGGAAAAAGTATAAGCTAAAGCGCCAACTAAACCGGCACCCAGAACAGCAATCATGCTTCCTGTTTCCAAAATATTGTCCTTTGCAAAAAGTTTTCGAGCCAGATGGGTGATGGTCCAGAAAAGAAATAAAATCGTAAAACCACTGGCCAAGGCCGACATGGCATTAACCATTTGAGCTACCATGGACACATCGGGGGCAAAGAGGCTGAAAAATTTTCCAAGTAACTGAAATAGAGGAGCTCCCGGAGGGTGACCAACTTGCAATTTGTAGGCAGTTGAGATGTATTCTCCACAATCCCAGAGACTTCCTGTTGGTTCGGTTGTAATCAGATAAACAGTCGATGCAATTGCAAAAACAATCCATCCAATAATGTTGTTAAGGCGTTTAAATTCTTTCATTTGTCGTTATATAAATAAATATGGTATTGATTTATAGTATTTTATGTAAAGATTGAGTTTAAAAATCAGCCCACGAATTTATAAAAATACTTTATAAACCCGCTAAAAAGTTTCATCACTCCTTTGAATCTTGTTTTAATAAGAAAAACCTCTGTCATTAACCTTGCAAACAAACTAATATTGAAAACAAGGGGAATTTTTAACTTATTTTTTGATTTTGAACAAACTCAAGGACTTTTGAGGCAATTTGAGCATAAGATTCGTCAGCAACTTCCATTCGATGAACGAGTTTCGGATTACGTTGATTAACGCCATAAAGATAAGCCTTGTCGTAATAATTCAGTGTAATTTGTGCAACAGTTGCATAATCTTTTTCGGAAAGCGCCAAAAGAGCTTCTTGGTAATTATTTCCACCAAGCCTTTTGACAATCCTTCCCAAAGAATCTTCCAAAGCTTGATGATTGATGCCGGCATATTCGTCCACAAGGTGTTTGATGCGTCTTTCAACGGGCATGTCGATAAAAATCACAGGTGCATTTCTAAGCTTCAAATAAAAAGGCTCAGGCTGAAAAACTCTTCCAATGGCCTTACTTTCGTCTTCCACCCAAACGAGATCTGCCGAATTTTGAGCCAGCCATTGCAGCCCCAACAAATTTTCGAACTGCTCGGTTGATGGTTGAGCCGCCTGACCAATATGGCCGAAAGCAGACCCTTTATGATGTGCAATCTGTTCTAAATCAATTATTTGCCTTCCGAGTTTAGCAATCTCATTAAGAATATGAGTTTTACCACTGCCGGTGTAACCTCCAAGAACAATCAATTCAGAGCCATTTGAAAATGAATTCCGTATATGTCGCCGAAAGCCCTTATAACCGCCACTTAAAGTATGAGCCCGAAAGCCGGCAGTATTCATAAGCCAAGCCATTGACTGACTGCGCATTCCTCCACGCCAACAATAAACTAATAAATCTTTTCCTTTGCCAATCTCTTTT
>JAFGWF010000210.1 GCA_016937295.1 Bacteroidales bacterium | reverse complement strand
TATTTCAAACGCACATCGTAATAGGCGTTTATATTGTCGATTCCAACCACGGAATAGCCTTCGTTCAAAAGCCTTTCCACTAAATGATAACCTATAAAACCGAGAGCGCCTGTTACTAATATTTTCCCTTTCATTACACGTAAAAATTTTATTCAGAACTATTTTTCTTTGGTTTTTTTGCCAGCAAACTAAACAGAAGAAGCAACGAAATCAATAGAGTTAACGGCGTGAAAATCAACATTTCAAGACGAGATTCGGAGAGTAAATTACCAACAGTATTAAGCAAAAAAAGCCCCACCATAAACCAAAGAAAACCATTTACCAGAGGTTTAGGCAACTTGATGGGAATCCATTGAAGTCGAATAGCCAAAACAAAAAGAAAAAGAAATTTAATCGTAATTGAAACTAATTCCAATTGAATCATTTCCGACTTTGAATTGAGCCTGCTTCCCCAAACTATATCATACGGAATGAGTCCTGACAATACTGACAGATGAAAAATGATTGTAACAAGAAAAAGTAAAAAAAGAATAATTTCAGAAATCTTTTTCATAAAATGGAAGATATGTTTTCGTCATTTAACTCAATAAGTTAACGCACAAATTTAAATAAAATTCTTATCGACCTAAAATACACCATAAAAAAATTTTAGTAATTGAATAACAAACACTTAGCAACAGACAAATGGGATTAGTTGATTTTTCACATTTGGCAACAATTCCCAAATTGCCAAAGAAGAACTTTCGCTTTTACCAGTTCATATATTGCAAACAGAACCACTAATTTTCAATTAAAAAAGGCAATAATTCACTTTGAAGCATTGGATAAGATGCTAACAATTTTTGAGAATCGGCCAATTCAAAATCGTGAAAGTCGAAACCCGGAGCCACAGTACAACTCACTAAGCTAAAGCCGGTTGCGGAAGGAATTCGGGCCGCAAACCATGTATTTGCCGGGATAACCACTTGAGGTATTTCGCCATTTTCGATATTATTTCCGAGCAAAAAACTAATAAACTGCCCCTCAATAATTGCCACGAGTTCTATAGGCTGGCCTTGATGAAAAAACCAAATTTCGTCAGATTTGATTCGGTGAAACCTTGAAATATCCGACTCGGTCAGCATAAAATAGATTGCAGTGCTAACATTCCGCTTTTCATTTTTACCGTCCGGCATCACCAACTCGGAGCGGTATGTTTCGCGATAAAAGCCCCCTTCAGGGTGCGATTCCAAACCGAGTTTTTGAATAAGTTGCTCAGCATTTACCATAACTATACTGATTTATAATACGTTAAAATTATCAAGATTAGTAAACGAAAATAATTAATTTTGCCATAAAACCAATACTTATGAATAATCAAGATAAGAATTCGCGTAACTTGTTGAATCGAAAGAAGAGGGATCCAAACAGTTTTATTTTTACTGGAAAACGACATTATGAATTTGATGCTCAATTATTTGAATATTCAAAAACCTATGTCAATGAGACGAAAAATTTGAGCCCGAACAAAATTACGGATTTATCACAGAAACCGAACAATAAATGGCTGAACGTTCACGGACTCAGTCCGGAAGAAAACATAGTTCAGGTTTGTCGCACGAATAATATCCACGACTTAGCCATTCAAGATATATTGGATATTAATCAGCGACCAAAATTTCAGGAATTTGACGGGCAGTTTTTTCTAACCATTAAATCGGCAGTAAGCCAGAATGTGGAGCAAATAATATTTGAGCAAATAAGCTTTGTTTTTGGCAAAAATTTTCTAATTTCATTCCAAGAACACAAGTCAGATCATTTTGAGCATATTCGGTTTCGGCTTCGGGAAGGGATTGGAGCTCTGAGAGAAAGAGGAATCGACTATCTTCTTTTCGTGATGCTTGAATCGATAATGGACAATTATTTTTCAACGTTAAGAAACTATGAGGACACGTTAAATCAGATGAAAATATTAGAGTTGCAAGACACTGCCACTCCAACTTTGTTGGCTAAACTTGAGAAATACAAAAAAGAAATTACTTCCATAAAACGATTTACAATACCAATTAGAGATTTTACAATTTCAGCCGAAAGAGATTTGATAAGTTTTATTGAGCCGTCAAATAAAAAATATTTCTACGAACTTCAAGACTTATGTCTGATGGTAAATGAAACCTGCGACTCGCTACTTTCTTTGCTGGAAAGTAAAACCAATTTGTTTTTCTCCGTACAAAGTCATAAGATGAATCAAGTGATGAAAACGCTCACCATTGTATCAACCATTTTTATCCCAATGACTTTTGTAGCAGGTATTTACGGGATGAATTTCGATTATATGCCTGAACTAAAATGGAAATTTGGTTATGCTGCTGTTTGGATATTTATTGGATTAGTTAGCACGGTAATGCTTATCATTTTTAAGCGCATGAAATGGTTTTAAGATAAAACAACCATTTTTTTTTCAGAGAAAATCATTCAGATACAACATTATGTCCATCGGTAAACTTCTCGTCCCGGCGGGTCCCTGCTACAAAAAAAAGCCACAAAAGTGGCTTTCTTTGTAGCCCCACCAGGACTC
>JAFGWF010000209.1 GCA_016937295.1 Bacteroidales bacterium | reverse complement strand
TTGATAGTTTGCGTACCTTCCGACATTACGAATAATGTTGATGGATTGCCGCTAATTATCAGATTACCAAAATAGTATCCGGCTGAATTTGTAGAAATAGCAGTTGAATTTTGTATTAAGCAATTATTTGCATTTGCATAATCCCAATTTTGAATTTCGACTGTAGAACCATTTTGAAAATCTTCGCTGCCGCTCCAAAGGGATGAGTTTCCATTAGCTGAAAAGTTTATTTTCACTTCACCTCCTGATTCAACTGTAAAAGATGCAGAATTTAAATCCAAACTCGCATCTAATTGCAGAGTTCCGCCGTTTTCAACTGTGAGAGTGCCGGAGCATGAGGACGCTCCTGTATAAGTCAAGATTCCTCCATTTTCGATAACAATATTTGAAGCCGTGATTGCTCCGTTGGTGGAAATATTATTTCTGATGTAGAGATAGTTAGAAGTAGAATTTGACGGTGCCGAACTTGATCCCCACGAAGTGCCGACATATTGTTCCCAACTTGCACCGGATAATGTTCCATCTGTTGTAGTTCGGTAGCTATTGGCAGGAGTAACGATATCAGCAATTTCAAAACTGGCAGAAGTACCTGAAGTGAATCCTGCTGCTGAAGCTGTTAAGGTAGTAGTTTGAGCAACGCTGAAATAAACATCGCTAATGCTCACTTGACCTGATGTTAGAGAATACGATGCTGCTGCGTTTAGTCCAGTTCCTACAGTGGTTAAGGACACTGTGGCTGAGGCATCTAAGTCGATGCTGCCATTTGCGTCAACCGCTGCCACAGTGAAGGAGTTCAAGTTAACGTTAATGGTTGAGTTAGCGGGTTGCACGCTAAAGCCAAGTCTGTCTGCTGTAACTTCAATCCTGTTGTAATCTCCTGATATGCTTGAACTTGCACCGCCGGCGTCGGAAGTGGCAAATACCGAACCTGCGGCATTGGCTGTGGCTGAGCTAATGGTAAACTGCATTTGCTCATTGTCGGTAGTTAAGGTATTGAATGACACTCTCAAAGTAAGGGTTATTGAGCTATTGTCAGGCGCTGTAAAGTCTGCTCCGCTAAGACCTGAAAAGGTGATAGTACCTCCTCCGCTATTGATTGTCGGATTATTGGCTTTAATTCCGTTTCCAATGGAAAGTGCTGCTGAGCGAATATTGTCGATATTTGAAACTGTAAAGGTTATATCTGTCAGTTCAGTTGATAAGGCATCTGCATCAGAAGAGCCTCCCCCATCTCGGATTGTAAATTTGAACACTCCAACACTATATGAAGTGTTTGTTATCGGATTGTCTTGGTAGTTAAGGTAATTGATGTTGGAAGAATAAGTAAATGATGCGGCAATAATATCCGAACCTGCATCTTTTGCTTCATTCGTTTCTTGGTTTCCAAAGCTCTCGAAACCAACAAATAGTAAAGTGCTGAAAACAATTCCTTGAAGCAGTAATGATAAATTCTTTTTCATAATTCTCTGATATTAAATTAGTAATGATTTTATTTTAGCTGTTTTAGATGTATTTTGATTAATTTGAAGTATCCATTTTTTTAAGTTCTTATTACCCATTAAAACTAATTTGGGAAAGCAATTATTTATGGCAAATGAAAAATTATGGTATAATGATTTAAAATTTTCATTTATATATATTAAAGTAAAGGTTGCGGTTTGTTCTTTCACGGTTTTAAAAATTAGTCAATCATCAATAGCCTGTGATTATAGAAAATTGATGAGGTGTTGGTTAATTGGCTGAATTTTCCAGCCATAAAAATGTTGTTCTTTGATTGATGTCTTGGTTACAGCACATCTTTTGAGAGGTTCGATTGTTAATTCTCTCAGCCACAAAGATAAATTTTTTTGAATTGGCAATAAATTTTTTTTGAATTGGAAAGATTATTTAGAAGGAATAGTCTGAATCATTTTACTATTTGTCAAAAAAATACCATTATATTGATACAAATTTGTCAAAACGGGGGTTTTTAAGTGTTTTTGTCGCGAAATGAACATTATAATGGTACAACGACATAAGAAATAGATTCATCAGAAAGATTAAAACAACTTTTTCCACTTTCCACTTGGTCAAAAAATATAGTTTACCCCAATGTTAATTCTTCTGAACATAGATTCAATGTATTCGTTTCCCTTGCATATTTTGTATCTTTGTCGGGTGATTTTTTTGTAATCTCATAGCCAATATTCATCTAATGTTTTTGTTCACTGCTGATTATTTTCTCAGCATAAAAATTATAAGAAATGAATTCTAAACCATTACTTTTTTTGATTCTTTTCCTTTGTTTTCAGCTCAACACAATCGGGCAAACTTTTCAGGAAACTATTTTATCCTCCAATTTCACCGACCCTTATACGCTTAAAGTCATTGACTTAGACAGCAATGGACACGACGACATTATTGTTTGTGGTGCTTCGGAACTTTCTTGGTTTAAAAACCTCAACGGCCTTAGCTACGATAAGGTCATTTTGTTTGATTCTGTAACCGGCGTGCTCGATTTCGACCTCGTTGACTATGATGCTGATTTGGATATGGATATTGTCGCAATCACTGCAAACTCCATTTTTTGGTTGGAAAATACCGGAAATTC
>JAFGWF010000208.1 GCA_016937295.1 Bacteroidales bacterium | reverse complement strand
TGGAAGCTCTTGGTAAACGCATTCTGATTCAGTCGGTTAACGACTATTTGAGTGAAGTGATAAAAATTGGAATTTTGGAACGAAGCAGAGCGGTGCATATCGAAATGTTTGCTCAGAAATTAGCCACTATGTTTTTAAAGTTCAAGTCGCGATTTGATGATTAGCTTAGGTAAAAATATTACGCAGGCCGGAGATGTGTTGCAACAAATCAGCATGGAGCAATTGTTTCGGCTTATCAGTAAACCATCGGATACGCTTTTTGAACAAATAGAGCAGTTGCGCTTGGTGCTCAATATCGACCCGAATAGATATCGGCTTTTGAAGAAAGAACTTCCCTATTTTGTTTGTGCTAAATTTCATCCCAAGGTGCGCCAATCAGCCAATTTTGTTTCCATTGCTTATTTTGTGCTCGACATCGACCATATTTCGCAGAAGCAAATGGATATTAATATATTACGGAATAGGATGCGTCAAGATAAGCGACTTATGTTGATGTTTGAATCGCCATCGGCTGATGGGTTGAAATTAGTATTTCGGTTGGCAGAGCCCATTTACGATTTGGTTCGGTATAAATTATTTTATAAAAGTTTTTGTCAAAAATTTTCGCAAGAATACCAATTGAATCAGGTGATAGATATGCGTACCAATGATGCTACACGGGCTACTTTTTTGTCGGTGGATCCATTGGCTTATTTCAACGAAAAGTGTTTGCCGATAGATGCGCAGGAAAGTATCGACTTCGAGAACGCCTTAGATATTATGGCCGTTGAGCATGCGATAAAGTTGGAGGCTGCGGAAGCTAAAGCGGTGGGTGAGGATGAGTCGGAGAGGAGGCAGATTTTAAGCAGTGAAATTTTGCTTGAGCTTCGAAAAAAGTTGAATCCACGAGTAAAAGCGCGTGAAGAGGTGAAAACGTGGTTTGTGCCGCAGCAGGTGGATAAGTTAGTGGAAAGTTTACGCAAACGGGTCGAGGGCAGTTCACTTACTATCAAATCGGTAGATGCGATTCACTATGGTCGAAAGATCGTTTTTGAGAGCGGATTTATTTGGGCTGAGCTGAATATTTTTTATGGAAAGAAGGGCTTTTCGGTTGTTAAGACTCCTAAAAAAGGTAGTGATGTGGGATTGGCCGATTTATGCTACGACTTGATGTACAGTGTAATAAAAGGATACGAATGATGGCAAAGAAGGAAGAAGCTATGAGTTTTGTTGAGCGAATGCGGTTGTTTAAGCAAGCCGGAATTTCGGGGTCGAAAGATATCAAAACAAGTGGCGAATTGCCGGAGTCGCTCGAATTGGTGGACGACATAAACGAGCGTATTCGAAGGATAATTGGTATTATAAATCAACCTCAAAACAGCATGGGTATGATGATGTATTTGATTATGTATGATATTGAAAACAATAAGATTAGGACGTATATCGCCAAATATTTGGAGGAAAAAAATTGTGTAAGGATACAAAAGAGTATTTTTATGGCGCGAACGGAGGTGTCGGTTTTTACGGAGATACATCGCACCTTGAAGGAAGTGCAAGAAGTTTACGAAAACCGTGACAGCATTTTGATGATTCCGATAGCTGCCGACCAGTTGCGGGCGTTGAAGGTTATTGGGCCAAATATTGATTTTGAGTTGTTTCAAGGGAATAAAAACACGCTATTTTTTTGATATGCCTGACACAAATCTTATACATTTTGCCCAGACTATCAGGCAACTAACACGTAACAAGCAATTTGCGGAGGCATTACATTTTTTTAAAGTACATAAAACGACTATGAATAGGATTGAAATGGAATCGATGGATTTGTTGATGGCAGATATAATGCGAAGTTTGACAGAGATGAAATACTATAATGCGGTTATATTGTTTGTTCGGCAATTTAATATCGACATTACACCAACGACATCCGAAATGATATTACAACAATACGGTTGGAATCTTTATTACGCATACAACGATTTGATTCATCATCGAAAGGCTATGCTGGGGCATTGCCGAATAGATGAAAGAGATTTGAAATGGGAGTTGGTGCAGTTTAGCCGAGCCACTACCAATCACCGAGGCGTTTATATTCGAATGGTGATAAATATTCAAATCAATGTGGTTTTGAAACGAGAAATCAAGAAAAAGAATCCGAGTTATAAGTTTGTGATTGATTTTTGTGAGGCGGTGAATCCCCAATTGCTTGACACAACGAGTTTTGACACGGAGTTTCAATTGAAGGGGAAAAAAAAGACGGTGGAGTTGCAGTCGGCACGGGAGAATTATTATTCGATATACACAAAAGCATTGTTACACGAAGGGCTGGCCGACTTGTGCATAGCCACAATAAACGAGGCGTTGAAGGATGGATTTAAGTTTCATTTTGACATGGATGTGTGGCTTTATTATCGGATGGCGGAGGCCGAAATTTTGCGAGGAAATTTTGAAGCGGCGATAAAAATAATTCGGGAAAAAGTTTTGCCGCAAAAGTGCGAATGGTTTGTGTATAAGACGATGGCGCGGTGTCATTTTTACAGAGGCGAAAACCGACAGGCCTTAACGCTATCATTAAAGGCTTTGGAGTTGCATGGTGCGCTAAAATATAAGACCGATTTATTGTATTTGATTACGCAAATATATTTGAGTTTGCGGGAAAAGGACAAAGAGAGAAAAGTAATAGCCCTTGGTCGGAGAATTATCGAAAAGGAAGGATGGAGTGTGAATCATTATTACGAGATAATGAAAAGCGATTTGATAGGTTTAGAAGGTCAAAGCAATAAAGCATTATATGAAATGATAGTAGCCGATATGAGAGAAACAATACAAAACCATGATTTTAGCAAAACAAATGGAAATTAGAAGGAAAATAGATGGCATTGGTTTTTTAAAAATTAAAGGACAGCCAATGAGAAAGTTTTTGAGAATAAAAATAAATGTACTTTTGCAAACCGAAAACAGACAGATAAAAAGCCACCAAACAGCTATTAAACTCGGTTTTTTATTTTTTAAAACGGTCATTGACAATAGGATACAGAAACGGCTCTCACTCACCATCTTTCCATTAAAACAAGGATTAAGAC
>JAFGWF010000207.1 GCA_016937295.1 Bacteroidales bacterium | reverse complement strand
TTTGGCATTGGACTGTTGCGCCCTTCGATGGGGCCACCGGTTCGTAAGGTGTTTTGGATGTCGGTGATTGCATAAAAATGCCCACGACCTTGATTATAATCTTTCGAGAAACCATAACCTGCCCACAAAACGACTAACCTTGGGTCAACTTCGAGCATGTCAATCATCGCGTTTCCGTTGTATTTGCTCCTGAAATTGGTGTCGGCGGTGCGTTTCCAACTCTGGTATTCGCGAGGATAATTTTCTCCCCAAACTTCATTTCGAGGCTCAAAATCGCTAATCTCATTCTTTGGAGTTGAAACATAAGCGGCCTCAGTGCGCCTTTCCATTACTGATGAAGCCAAAAGCCCCAGCATAAAAACAATTATCATGGCTGCTACGAAAAAAAGCCAGTTCACAATCTTCTTCTTTGATTTATTCTCAGTATTCATATTTAATGGTTTTATAATTTACTTATTTATTTTTGATAATTTCTTTTAACCAATCCGGCACAGGACTTTCTGGCAGTGGAACTTTTGCATGAGGTACGGATGAAAGGGAATTTACTTTTCCATGTGGCGTTTCTTGGTGACATTCCCAACACTGCCGCTCCTTTCTGAAATCGTTGAAAACAGTGGTTGTTGTGTTTAATTTTTCATCCATAAGCAAATCTTCGTGGCAGCGTATGCAATTGTCTTTCACTACTTTTTGGCCTTCTTCAAGTATTCGAATCACTTGTGGCTCATTGCGTAAAGTGAAAATAGTTGCATGGCGTAAACCGTCTTTTGCCTTGAAATAATACTTGTTGAAAACATTGTTGTGTGGCACATGACAGTCGTTGCAAGTGGCTGTTTCGCGATGACTGCTGTGAAACCAGGTGGCGTATTGTGGCGCCATAACATGACAGTTGACACATGTTTTTGGGTCGTCGCTGAGATAGGAGGGAGCGTTAGAAACATATACAAGCAGAATGACTAATCCCGCAATTATTCCATAAAAGATGGCTGCTATCTTTCGCATTTTTCCTCCGGGAGTGATTATATTGAATAATTTCATGGTTCTAATATGCTGATAATGTTATGATTGTAATTGAATCGCGTTTTTCAGCGATGATTATAAAAATAATACGGCACTATATTATATTTTGTATCATTTGTTACAATTTCTTTGTTTTCGCAAAAACTTGTAGTTTAGCTGATTATTTTTTAGCATAGATTTATTATGAGTCAATATTCCAATTGTTTGCTTAAGTCACCGTTTTTCAAAGGATTAACTGAAGCTGAAATTGAAAAGTTTTTAGCTGATGTTCATCATAACTACGAGAAATACTCAAAAGATGATATTTTGCATCTTGTTGGCGAAACTGTTGACCGATTGCAAATTGTGGTGGAAGGTTGTGTTCGCGGCGAGATGATTGATGCCTCTGGGAAAACGTTTATTATGGAGGATATTTGTGCTTGTAGAGCTATTTCCCCTGGTTTCTTATATGGAAAGTATAACCGCTACCCTGTTAACGTTGTGGCAAGTGAGTCTTCCATAATTTTGAGTATTCCCGAAAAGGAACTAAGTCGTATATTGCCGGCAAATCCAGTGATTTTACGTAATTTTTTGGATATGCTTTCCGATAAAACTCAGTATCTTGCATTGAAAATCAAAGGAATATTTTTGCAGAACTTGGAAGGAAAAATAGCCTCTCTTCTACTCGATTTGAGCCATCAAAATGAAAGTTGTGAATTTGAGTTGCCAAAAAGTCAAGAAGCTATTGCAGAGCGTTTTAATGTTGCCAGGCCTTCAGTTGCAAGGGCTTTTTCGGAAATTAAGTCGAAGGGGTATATCGAAATGTCGGGAAGAAAAGTGAAAATTATTGACCCCAAGGGCTTACGCGATTGCATAAATAAAATGTAAAAAGCTGTTCAAAAAACTTTGGTCATTTTGAACAGCCTCTCAACAATAAAAAGTATAGAATCTATTTAATATATATCGGTTTGAAAGCCACTTGCATCCATACCCAATAATTGGAAGCTCCTAACGAACCGCCTTTTATAGTGCGCAACGTTTCCGAGTCGAACATTCCTGAAACTCCTCCTTCGATGGTGATTACATCGGTGAATTTGTAGCTTGCCCAACTGTCGAGTTCCATGCCCAAGTTTTTGTCCATTGCCATGATTTTTCCGGTAGTGGCAAACTCCTTGACATCAAGCACATCAGCCGCAGCAGAGAAAAAATGAAGAGTGCTGCCAACCAATAATTTGTTTTTCTTGTATTTAACTGTGAAAAACATATCATTAAGTCCAACTGTGTTCAGGTGATTGCCTACATAGAAATAATCCATCCATCCATTGAATTTATGATTGGTTCCATAAGCAGGGTTGAAAGCATGATTCGTATTCCGGTAGTCGGCAGTGGTGTCGGTTTGACTTTGACCGCTAATCATCTCATATCCTGCTTCTAAGCTGATATTTTCAGTTACTTTGTAACCTAATTCTAAACGTGCGTTATAAGCAGAAAAACCTCGGTGAAAGTTTGCTTTCTCCACTTTGTCGTAATACGTTGATTTGTCGTTGCCTAACTGATAATAGAGATTTAATCCAAGGCTGAATTTTCCTTTCTTGTAAGTCGAACGTTGACCAACAATCTGATAATAGGTGGTCATGGCGCCGCCTGTTTTGTTGTTTAGCGTAGTGTCGTCAACGCCATTGTTCAAGGCAAGAATGCTTAGATTATAATCGCCGAAATTCTTTTGAAACCACGCAAATTGCATCGACTTATAGTTTCCGACCACTGCATAAGGAAGGGTTTGAACTTGGTTTACAGCAACTCCAAAATGAAATTTGAACGCATCTTTCTTTTCATATTTCAATAGGGCTAAGTCGTGTGAACGTGCCTGTTGAGCCCAATCCACACTGCCCAGTATTCTATGGTCGTCATATACCAATTCTTGACGTCCCAATTTCAAGCTTAGATTTTCGTTCAACAATAGCTCGCCCCAAGCCTGATGAATGGTGGTGTATTTTCCATCGTTGATGACTAATTGACCTTCTGCTCCCCATGCTCTAACATCTTGAATCTGAAGACCTACCTTGAATTTTTCGGCTTTGTACGCAAAACCTAATCTTGCTCTTTGGGTGGTTGCAATGCTGAACATCTGATTCTGCTTTGTCATAAGAGTTTTTTGTCCGTGCATTAATTCTGTTCTCGGGCGATATTCGCCGTTTAGCGAAAATTGGGCTTGTAATTGGAAGGTTATTGCAATCAATAAAATAGAAAGAATTGTTTTCATGTTTTAATAATTTAAGTAATTGTTTGCCAAAATTAGTATGGCCATGATTCTTTATGTGTAACCTTTGTTACAAAGCGAATTAAAAATGTTGTTGAATAAAAATCATCTTTAAAACTTCTTTAAATAACTTTTAAACTATTTTTAAATTTCCACAAAACAAATTTCTTTTACCTTTGAGCCTTTCATTGAAATACCATAATAAACTATATTTTTAAACCCTAAATTTTATGAACAAAGAGATTTATAACCTTGAACCAAAGGCTGTTTGGAAACATTTTTACAGCCTGACCCAAATTCCTCGTCCCAGTAAGCATGAAGACATGATTCAGGATTTTATTGTGAAATTTGGTCAAGACCTCGGACTTGAAACTATTAAAGATGAGGTTGGCAATGTGATTATTCGCAAACCTGCTACTCAGGGAATGGAAAATCGTAAAGGTGTTGTTTTGCAAGGTCACCTAGATATGGTTCCTCAGAAAAATAGCGATAAGGCACACGATTTTGAAAAAGATCCGATTGAGGCCTACGTCGATGGCGAGTGGGTAACCGCTAATGGAACTACTCTTGGTGCCGATAACGGCATAGGTGCTGCTGCTGCAATGGCTGTTTTGGCCGCAAACGACCTCCAACATGGTCCCATTGAGGCTCTTTTTACTTGTGACGAAGAAACTGGAATGACCGGCGCTTTCGGTTTGAAACCGGATGTTTTGCATGGCGACATCCTTATTAATATGGACAGTGAAGATGAGGGTGAACTTTATATCGGTTGTGCAGGGGGCATCGACCTCGAAGCCGGTTTTTCGTACATTCCTCAGCCGGTTGCCGGCGATTTGAAAGCGTATAAACTGACTGTCAAAGGCTTGAAAGGTGGTCACTCAGGGTTGGATATTCGTCTCTATCGTGGCAATTCCAATAAATTGCTCTTCCGCTTCCTTCATCACGCTCAAGCCGATTTCGATATGCAAGTTGCTGCCGTTCAGGGTGGTAGCCTTAGAAATGCCATTCCTCGCGAATCCTTTGCTACAGTTGTAATTCCTTCAAAATTTGCTGCCGATTTTGAAAGTTCGGTAAAAGAATTTGAACAAATTTTTATCCGTGAACTTCATGTTAAAGAACCTGATTTGCAGTTCTTTGCCGAAGCTGCTGCCTTGCCGGCAAATGTTATTGATGCCGACACTCAAAAGCGTTTTATCAATGCTATTTATGCTACGCCTAACGGTGTGATTCGCATGAGCGACGATATGGAGGGAATGGTCGAAACTTCGACTAACTTGGCTATAATCAATGCTGCTGACGGAAAAATCAGCATCGCTGCTCTGATGCGTAGCAGTGTCGATTCGGCAAAAGATGACTTAGCGCAAATGATGCTTTCAGTGTATGAACTTGCCGGAGCCGATGCTCAACTTAAAGGCGGTTACCCTGGTTGGAAACCAAATCCCGATTCCGAAATTCTGACTCTCATGCAGGGAGTTTATAACAATCTGTATGGCAAAGTGCCTGAAATTAAAGCTATTCACGCCGGTTTAGAGTGTGGCCTGCTCGGAGCGGTTTATCCAAAATGGGATATGATTAGCTTTGGTCCGACCATCCGTTACCCACATTCTCCTGATGAGAAAGTGAATATCGAAACTGTAGAAAAATTCTGGAACTATCTTGTGGAAACATTGAAGAATATTCCTGTAAAATAATGTTTTTGAATTAATTAATAAAAAACCGATAGATTGTTTCTGTCGGTTTTTTTTATTCCAAAGGCTCTGTTTAATCTTCCAAATCTTTTAAAATGGCTTCTACATCCTGCTGGGTGCTGATGAGTTTCGATTTGCAGAAATTTAAAAGATGGGAAGCTCTTTTAATCTTTTCCGATAATTCATCTAAACTAATTTCGCCGTCTTCTATCTGATTTACAATAGTTTCCAATTCGCGAAACGCTTCTTCGTATTTCATGGTTTCTTTCATTATTTCGATATTTTTAAAATTTTACTTTCGGTTTTTCCATCGGAAAACTGATTTTCTATCAGGTCTCCTTCTTTGATTTCTTTAATGCCCTTCACAATTTTTCCATTCACTCTTGTAATACTAAAACCTTTTTTGAGAATTTCAACCGGATCAAGAAGGGTTATTTTTTCTTCGGTATGATGTGTTTTTTGCCAAATCGACTTGATAAAATGCTTGGAACTTTTCTTTAGATGCGAGGATAGAAAATGAAGACTTTCCTGATTGCGTGCAATTCTGTTTGTTGGTAACTGACTTAATTTGAGGCTTTTGCTAAGCAAAGATTCCTTTTTATGTGGGATAAATCGTTTGGAATATTTTAAGAGTCGAATTTGCGCATTGAAAAGTTGCTCGTTTTTATGGTGGATATACAATTGTTGACGGTTTTTAATTCTTTCTCCTAATTTGTAAAGCAAATTTTTAGAATCGGCAATCTGATCAGAAGGAACCGACTGTAGAATGGCTTTCATGCGGTCTAATCCCACGGCGATATTGTCGAATTTTTGTTGCAGAAAATAGGCTAAGTCCGTTGGGGTGATGGCGTTTTTATGCGCAACCATTTCCACAACGGTTTCGTTGGTAGAGTGGCCAATTCCGCTGATAACCGGTATGGGAAATGTGGCTACTAATCGGGCTAAATTATAGTCGTTGTAGCAGTTGAGACCAACATCGCCGCCTCCTCCGCGAATGATGGCCACCAAATCGAAATGACGGATTACTTTTCGAATTCGTTCCAACTGAAACGCAATGGAGTCAACCGCTTCATCGCCTTGCAGCAGTGCCGGAAATAGCATGTAAAAAAAGCGGTATCCTCGGGTATTATTGTCAACAATATTCTTAAAATCGTGGAATCCTTTGGAAGTTTCCACGGAAATAATCGCAATGCGCTTGGGAAAAAATGGAAAATTCAACGCTTTATTGGCAAAGAAAACATGCTCGTCTTTAAGTCGGCTGATGGATTTGAGTTTTTCGGCGGCCATTTTTCCCAGACTAAACTCCGGATCAATATCCGAAATGTGAAATGCAAATCCATAACTTGAACTGTAGTCCAAACGCGCTTTGAAAAGTATTTCCATGCCTTCAGTCAACTGCCGTCCAGTGGTATTTCTGAATTTCTCTAAAATTCGCTCATAACTGCCTTTCCAAATGACACCTCGAATTTGAGCTTTCACTCCGGTTTCGTTTTTTTCGACTAAATCAGGATAGCAATGTCCGCTTTTTGGATAGTAGTTCAATTGTGCAATTTCGGCCTTAATCCAGTATTCTTGGGTATAAGTTCGGCTGATAAGCTTTCGCACATGCTCGGTGATTTGACTTAGGGTATAGTAGTTTTCGGTCATGGATTCATTTTAGGCCATAAAAATATAAATTCTTACCTTTCAGATAACGCTATTTTAATCAATCCGTAAATTTCTTTTCATGGAGGTTTTTTTTATTCAAGTGCCTTAAAAAGACCATTTGCCTTAACAAAACATTCTTCATATTCATCCTCCGCATTGGATTGTATGGTGATGGCTCCTCCGGTAATAAAGGATAATAATTTTCGGTGGTCATTGTATTGTAAACTCCTGATAATCACATTAAAATCAGCGTTGCCTTCGGGTGAAATATAACCAACCGTTCCGCTGAAAAGTCCCCTCGCCATGGCTTCTGTTTCGTCAATGATTTTCATGGCGCTAATCTTTGGTGCTCCGGTCATTGAGCCCATCGGAAAGGTGGTTTTTAATACGTCAAAAATGGTAAAACCTTCTTTGAGCTGCGAAGAAATGGTGGAAATCATCTGATGAACTTGAGGAAAACTGTAAATGCCAAAAAGCTCTTCAACCTTAACGGAGCCGCGCTCTGCAGTACGTGCCAAATCATTACGCACTAAATCCACAATCATCACATTTTCAGCCTTTTCCTTAGCACTTTGTTGCAACTTTTCCTTTTGTTGCCGATCTTCTTCTTCCGTAATTCCTCTGCGCGTTGTGCCTTTGATTGGTTGCGATATTATTTTGTCTCCGTTTTTAGTCAAATATCTCTCGGGACTTGCACACAGCAGATATCTATGTTGGTTTCGATAAAAGGCAGAAAAAGGAGCAGGACTGATTTTATTTAACTTAACATAAAGTTCTTCAGGATGTTGAATATTTGTCGTGGTGAAAAATTCTTGACAATAATTTGCCTCATAAATATTTCCTTTTTGAATATGGTCTTGAATTTTCCGAAAACCTTCCACATATCTTTCTTTGGTTATCTTAGCTGAAATGTTGAGGCCGAGAGTGTTATAAGAAATGTTTTGTTCAAAATGGCGATTCGCAATGGCAATAATGCTGTCGGCAAGTGCTTGGTCTTGTGTAGGACTATTTTCTTGCAGAAGTATCTCCACTTGGTCTTTTTTGCATAAAATCAGAATCTTAGGTCGAAAGAAAAACACTTTTGGGAAATCGATTTCATCACGGTGATTAGTCGTCAGATTTTCTAAGCTGTTTTTTAAATCATAGCTTATATGACCAAAAATCCAGTCGGGCTTATTTTGATAAAACTGTTGAAGCCCGTCAAACACATCCCCGGAATCAACATTAATCTCAAACTGACTCGTTAATCCGATGGCAATTAGAAAATCGTAATTGGTCGTTTGATAGAAATTTGAATTTGAATTCAAAACCATAAACTGCTCAATATGTTTGAGTTTTGTAAGGACTAATTCAATAAATTTCTGATTATTGTAAATTCTAAATCGCTTGTAAACTATCATATTGTTAAATAGAATGACAAAAGAACAAAAAAACTTGATAGCATAAATATTTTGTTAATTTTGCCGTCTTTGTTTGGGGGAAGTAATAAGATTAATTAACATGGAATTCAATTTTGATAATATAAGGTACTACAACGATGAGGATTTTCGACGCTGTCAGCCTGAATTGGCTGAAGAGCCTACATTAGTCCGAATATTAAATTATTATCAGCCAGGTATCACTCCCGAGCAAGTCAAGGATTTCATTTTTTCCTTCAAAACTATTGATGAATTTCAGCTTACCTTTATTATTAAGTTGATTGAAAAAATTGTCACCGATTCAACCGATTCTATTACTTATAGTGGTATAGAAAATTTGGAACCTGATAAAAAATATCTTTTCCTTACTAACCACCGAAATATCGTCATGGATGTGGCTATGCTTAACTATGTCTTGTATAAAAACTTGCCTGTTTTTCAAAGCACAGCTATTGCTATTGGCGATAATTTATTGGGCATTCCCTGGGTGAAGCATCTTGCTCGAATTAATAAAAGCTTTCTGGTTGAGCGAGATTTGCCGGCTCAGGATATGTTGATGAGCGCTAAACGGTTATCCTACTTTATCCGCCATATTCTAACGTCCAAAGAAAATAGTATTTGGATTGCTCACCGCGAAGGGCGAACCAAAGATGGTAACGACCAAACTCAAGCAGGATTGATAAAAATGCTTACCATGTCGGGTGAAGGTTTGTTTTCGGAAAATTTATCTGAATTACATATTTTGCCGGTTGCTATCTCGTATGAAAATGACCCGTGTGATATTATGAAAATCAATGAGTTATATACCATACAATCCGGACAGAAATATGTTAAAGGTCCGATGGAAGATTTTAATTCTATGTTTGCCGGAATGATGGGGCAAAAGGGAAGGGTGCATTATCATTTTGGTGAAGAACTTACTAAGGAGAAATTGCTCAAAATTAATGAAAACATCCCTGTTAATCAAAAGGTTAGAAATTTATGCGATTATATCGACAGATTTATCTATTCCCAATATCGGTTGTTTGAAAAAAATTATATAGCTACAGATTTGCTTAATGATTCCAATGATTTCGCACATCTTTATTCCACGGATTCTAAACAAAAATTTGTCGAAACGATGAACGAAAAGCTTTCTGAGATAAGCTTTGATTCTCAAATTGCAAAGGATATTTTTTTAAAAATGTTTGCAAATCCGGTTAAAAACTACTACTCAACTATGGATCACAACTACTCATTTAAATTTTAACTGAATCATAGTTGATTTTAAATTCCCTTTCATTTCCCTTTTGACCTACATATTTTTAGTTGAATACCGTTTTATTTCATTGTATTTTTACCCCTCCATTTTTATCAAATTGTTGTATGGTTTTTTGTTATGGAATTAAACCATTATGGACTGATGATACATATTAGATTTAACATATACAACTTTTTCGATAAAAATAATTCTCTTTAAAGCCGTTATTTGTTTTTTACTACTTTAGCTTAAACTATTTAAAATGGAAAATTTCTGAAGCTTTATCTTATGTGATGATATAATGTATTGTAAATGTGGAGATTGAGTTTCTGAGTTTTTAAATTAATACTATGAAAAATAGATGGTTGTGTTTTTTGTTTTTGATTTTTGGAGTGACGAATCTCTATTCGCAAACGGCCAAATACAGTAACGAATTTTTGGCCTTAGGCATTGGGGCTCGTGGTTTGGCAATGTCGCACGCTGTCGGTGCATCAACAAACGACATTTATAGTACTTATTGGAATCCGGCAGGGCTGATGGGTATAAATGCCGGAAAATCACTTGCGTTTATGCACGCTGAATATTTTGCCGGAATAGCAAAATATGATTACGGTGCTTTTGCAACTCGCGCAGGCAAAAACAGTGCTTTGGCTTTTTCTCTCATTCGTTTTGCTGTAGATAATATTCCTAATACCTCTCAACTAATTGATGCTGAGGGAAATATTAATTATGATAAAGTGACTTCTTTCTCCTCTGCTGATTATGCTTTCACTATCTCTTACGCCCATCGTACTTCAATTGACGGATTAAGCTATGGCTTAAATACCCGAATCATCAGGCGTGTGGCTGGCGATTTCGCCTCCTCCTGGGGTTTTGGAATCGATTTGGGAGCTATCTATAAAAAGAAAAATTGGTCCTTTGGAGCTATGTTTCGCGATGTTACAACTACCTATAATTCATGGAATTACACCTTCTCAGATGAAATGATTAATGTTTTTTTACTGACCGGTAACGATATTCCGAAATCGTCAACTGAAATTACACTTCCTTCTCTAACTTTGGCTGCCGGACGAAAATTTATTTTGGGAAAAAACTTCTCCATTCTAACGGAATTAAATGCTAAAATAACCTCTGATGGAAAGAGAAATGTTCTTGTCGTAGGCGACCCTTTTAGCATCGACCCGAGTTTCGGAACTGAAATCGGTTTTAAGGAGATAATTTTCCTCAGAGCCGGAATTGGTAATTTCCAAAACGAAACAGTAAATCATGCCGAAACGACCACCTTTCAACCAAATATTGGATTGGGAATCGTTATCAAACGAAATCTGGCTATCGACTATGCCTTAACCGATATCGGAAATCAGTCTATCGCCTTGTATTCCAATGTTTTCACCATCAAGCTTAGTTTTAATAGTAAAAGTCAAAAAGATAAAATATGAGGACAATTAATAATAAAGTATTCCTTCTTTTTTGGGGATTATTGCTTGCTTATTCTATTCATGCCCAGAGTTTTACTAACAACTGGATAGACTATAATCAAACGTATTATAAGTTCCCAATTACCACCACAGGCATTTGCCGAATCTCCTATGCTCAAATGTCTGCTGCGGGTATTCCTGTTTCTTCGATAAATCCAGCTAATTTTCAAATATTTGGCAGAGGCGAAGAGCAGTATATTTATATCTATAACCAATTGTCAGGCGTCATGTCTCCGGGCGATTATATTGAATTTTATGCGCAACGTAATGATGGATGGTACGATTCGGAGCTTTACCTCAATCCAAATCATCAACCTAATCCGGATTATAGTCTTTTCACCGATACGGCTTTTTATTACCTCACCTGGAATTCTTCATTTAATAACCGCCGACTTACATCAGAAACGGATATTAATTTTTCTGCATACCCTCAAACTCCCTCGGTTATTCGAGTCGAACGACAATATTATTCTACAAATTATCTCGAAGGTTTGCCCTTGCGCGAATCCGATAATGGCACTACTTGGAATCCGGAATATGCTAACGGCGAAGGTTTCTACGGAAGCCCTTTTTATCTTGGCGGCAGCCGAACCTATTCTGTGCCAACCAAAAACGCCTCTTCCTCCGGCGATGCGATTGTTCAATTTTTGGTTCATGCAGCATCGGATTATCGCCCCCTCACTCTCGACCATCATCTGCGAGTTCAATTTGCAGGGCAAGTTTTCGATACCATCTACGAAGGGTATAACGTTTTTCGCTTTAAGAAAATAGTTTCGGTTTCCAATTTAAGTTCAACCAATACAAGTTTTACATTTACCTCTGTCAACGACTTGGGAAGTTTGGCGGCAAGAAATGCGGTATCCTATATTCAAATTACTTATCCACATACTCTTGATTTTGAAGCGAAAACAACTTTTGATTTTGAGTTAGACGATGTTTCTCAAGGAAAACAATCGTTAACAGTTTCTAATTTTTCCGGCGGAAATTCACCGGTTTTATACGACTTAACCAACAATAAAAGGATAGCCGTTGTAAAAAATGGCGCTAATTACCAATCAGTTATACCTAATTCGGGTAGTTCAAAGAAATGCTTCTTTGCCGGAGAATCTACATTTATAACCAACGTCGATTTGTCACCTGTTTCGCCTTCCGGCAAGTTTGTAAATCCCTTCGCCTCGAATCCCAATGCAAATTATATCATCATAACGCATCAATCCCTCCTCGGTCAGAGTGCTTCATTAGAATCAGTGGACGCTTATGCTGCTTATCGAAATTCAAAAGGGTTTAATGTTTTACTCGTTGATGTTGAAGACCTTTATCACCAATTTTCTTATGGCATCAAGAAAAATCCTCTCGCAATTCGTAACTTTTTACGTGCCGCTTTCACGCAGCTCAATCAGCGACCGGAGTATCTTTTCCTTGTTGGAAAAGCTTATTATCCACAGGTTTATCGGAAAGACAATACCTATTTTAATGAAACTTTAGTTCCTTCTTTTGGTTCACCGCCATCCGATTTGCTTTTAACCTCCTACATCGAAAACAATAGCTATAAATCGTCCATCGCAGTTGGTCGGCTATCAGCTAAAAATCTCGACCATGTCGATTTATACCTCGATAAGGTTATGATTTATGAAAATCCAGGGATTAATCCTCCTGCCGCTTGGAAAAAACAGGCGCTGTTTTTTAGCGGAGGTGATGATGCTATTTTACAAAATGCTATTGCCGGTTACATGAATGGATATGAAGTAATCTATACCGATACTAACTTTGGAGGAAGTGTGGAGACTTATTATAAAACTACCACCGACCCTATTCAGATAAGCTTATCGGAAACCATCAAAAAACGCATAAATGCAGGGGTTAATATACTCAACTTTTTTGGTCATGCTGCCGGAGTTGGCTTCGATATTTCCATCGATAACCCTGCTGAATATAGCAACTATGGAAAATATCCTTTTCTGATAGCCAATAGCTGCTTCGCCGGAGATATTTTTCAGCCAAATGTTGGAGTGGCTAATTCGAGTGAGGCATTTATTCTCATTCGAGATAAAGGAGCAATTGCCTATCTTGGTTCCGTTACTCCCGGCTCTCCTCCATATTTGAATCAATATACAAAATCCTTTTTCAGACATTATTCTGCTTTAAGCTACGGTAAACCGTTGGGAACCATCATCTATAATAGTATTGGTGATATTTTTTCAAATTCTATCCAAACCAAAGAAACCATCTTAGAAATGACATTACATGGCGATCCTGCTTTAGTAATTAATTCCTACAGTCAGCCTGATTATTTAATTAATGAAACTTCACTTTTCACCACACCTTCAATCCTTACTTCGGAATATGATAGCTTTGCGGTGAATATTGTAATTGCTAATTATGGGAAAGCTATTCCTGATAGTTTTTTTGTAGAAGTCGAACGCACTCTGCCTGATAAGAAAACCATACAAAAAAGAAATATCTACAGAAAATCAGCCTATTACAAGGATACATTAATTGTTTGGTTTAAACTTAACAAAATTGATGACATTGGATTAAATGCTTTTTTTGTGCGAATTGATGCCAATTCTTCTATTGCCGAACTCAATGAATCCAATAATACTTATTTGTATCATCTGGATATTAAAGCTGCTGATTTAAAACCTGTGCATCCCCCAAAGTATGCAATCGTTTCTTCAAAACCTGTGTTGATGGCCTCCACTTTTTATCCTTTGTCGCCAAATAGAGACTATATCTTTCAAATAGACACCACATTTCTTTTTAATAGTCCTTTGCTGGAATCGTCTGTTGTAAACAGTAGTGGTGGAGTGGTTGATTATCAAATTGTTCAGCCGCTTTTAGATAGCGTGGTTTATTATTGGAGAGTTAGTATTGATTCCACAGCGTCAAAGAGCTATAATTGGCGATATTCCTCCTTCCATTATATTCCTCTTACTACAGGTTGGTCTCAGTCACATTTTTATCAGTTTAGAGATAATTCCTATCGCTTGACTGTTTACAACGAACCGGATAGAAAATTTGAATTTGTTAATGATGTAAAAGTTCTAAAGTGTATTACCGGAATTGTTCCTTATATTGCATGGACTGAGCCTCAATATACTATCAACGGTGTGCAAAAAGAATACACCAACTGCGCTTA
>JAFGWF010000206.1 GCA_016937295.1 Bacteroidales bacterium | reverse complement strand
TCTACCCAAGCGAAACAGTTCTTCGTTGGGGTCTCTGGCTTCTTTGTATTGCTTTATTGCGTGCTGTACATTTTGTTTAGTAAGTTCGTTTTTCAGTTCGAATGATATAACTGGAATTCCATTTATGAAAACCATTAAATCCAGCGATTTTTTATCGATTGGCGAAAAATAAACCTGACGCATTACCGAAAACAAATTGGCTTGAAATAATGCGTTTGCCTCTGCATTGTATGCTGAAACTGGCTTGTCGTAAAACAAATGCAGTTTTGTGTCGGTAAATCCGTCTGTTATGCCTTTGCGTAATACTTCAATGATTCCTTTTGCCTGTATTTGGTCGTTTAAGCGTTTGGTTATTTTTTGCTTGTAAAGGTCTTTATGATAAGTTTTTAGTTTGGCTAAGGCTTTGGGTTGTGTGGTTTCTAAAAATTGAAACAGTAATTCAATATCAAGGCAAGAAACATTATCGTAAAATTTGTTTTCACGAAGCAAATACTTGTTTTCCTCAACCAAGTACTGAGAAATATGGACTTCTAAGCCTTTTTCTGTTGTATCTGTACTCATTCTATTTATTCAAAATGTCTAAAAAATGTCTAAAAATATCTAAAACTTAAAGCTTAGACATTCTCCAAATTTTACCATCAGGGTATATAAAACCTTGAATTCTAAGTTTCTGAAGATTATTTTTAATTTTATTACTCTTTTGCGAAAGGTCTAAAATGTCTGGAAGTTTGTCTAAAAGAACTTTTTCAAAATCCTCTCTTTTCCCTTCTCCAAATTTTTTCAAATAATCCATAATTATTTTTTGACAATAATCGTCGTCAATGCCACGCTGTTTAATATAATCAGCTTTTTCGCCGGTTGCCCGGGCTACTGTAGCCGAGATATGAAAATTGGGTTTCCGGCCTTCGATTAATCCTTTATTTTTAAGCTGATTAATTTCGTTGTCATTTAAAACCTTCGATTTGGAAACTTTGTCTAATGCAATGATATCTGTAAGGCTCAAATCGGGAATAGCTGCTACTTTACGGGCATAATTTATATCTACTACTTTACCGGTTATGGTTAGTTTTACTTTATCGGCTGTAAACTCATAATCGGGCAACGGAAAAAACTTCTTTCGCTGAATGTTGAACATTCTCTTAATACCACTACCAATGGCATCAATCATATTCAGGTTTATCATTGCTTCAACCAAAAACGGATTGCGGTAAATGGGTTCGGGTGCGTCGGAAATAACAACCTCTTCAATACTTGACGGAATAAACTTACCTGAATTGATGAAAATTATTTTGCCGTCTTCGTGTTCCACCACGTTAATTTTACCGTTCAACGTGTAATCCTGATGGGCGATACAGTTATTTAAACCTTCACGGACTATATACGGGTCGTATTGGTCAACTTCTTCGGGAAATAAGGTGTCATCGGTAATATACCGGTATTTTAGGTTCCTTATTTTTTTATATACTTCCTCGGTATTTAGCAAAATTGGACAGGTAAAGTGCTGATAATCCTTTTCAATATTGTCTTTATCGCGCAAAATCCATGAAATTTTTGCCGATGCCGGATTAATATAATGTTCCGATTCGGGCTTACCTAATAGTAAAATAGCAGTTCGTGTTAACTTGCCTTTGATACATACTTTTGCTTTATTCAAAAAAGTGGTATCGTCCCATTCATTTATTTCATTTACCAGATGGCTGTTTTTCTTTTTGTACGATTCCCGGGCTTTGAGTATTGCCTCCGGCAATAGGTCATCAATTGTAGCGGCTTCAACAATAACAGCACTCCAATCTTCGCCTTTGGTTTGCAACCTTATACGGTCATATTCCTCGCTGTTTAAAGCGTTCAGCTCTTCACCATCGCGACCATAATAATGCCCTTTCCATGCAATAGGTATTCCCCTTGGGGCAGCCGGTATCTCAAACAACACCACTCTGCCGTTGGGTGGATGTTCTTCGTATATTTCAATAAAGGTAAGCCTGCCAGTGGTGTGGTTGGCAACCTCGGCCTTAAGGCTGTCCAAATCGGCACGATTGGTGCGAAATTGCGAACCAACAATACTTTTATCGCTATCCTTGATGCCAAAAATTAACCATGCCGAACGTTTGCTTTTAAGGTTAGCTTCGTTGCAAAGTGCCGAAAAGTATTTACCGATTTTGTCGAAATCGTATTGCTTTTTTGCTTCCTTAAATTCCACTATTTCGTTCTCGTAGCCTTGTGCACGCAACGATTGTAATATGGTTTGTACGTCGGCTTGGCTTCTCATTTGTCTGTATCAGGATTTATTTGATTTTATGATTTTCTGGATTATTATATTTTGCGTTGAATATTTTTTTGAACTGTAAACTGCTTGCCCCAAAGTTAATTAACAAGCCAATAGGAAAATCGTAAGCTACTACATAATTTTTGGCTTGTGCCAAATGCACATCTTCCAAATTGACAAGAGCTTTCAATTCTACTATCACTTGATTTTCTACAACAAAATCGGCTCTGCGGGTGCCTACATTAATGCCTTCGTAAAAAATTGTTTGTTCTTTTTCGCGTTCAAAGCCAATACCTGCCCTCTCTAACTCAATGGCCAAACAGCGTTGATAAATGACTTCCTGAAATCCATTCCCAAGTGTGTTGTGAACCTTCATGGCACAACCATTTATTTTATATGTCAACTGCTCAAGTTCCATAATCCCCCTCCATTTCAGCAGCCAAGGTTAAATCGTCATTTTCATTGACATAAGCAGTTTCTTCTTCAAAATCCTGCTCATCCTCTAATCCTTCAACATCCTGATTCAGACAATATTCCCGCACATCTATCTTACCCGTAACCGCTTCGGCTATTAGGGCGGTTTTGTATTCTTCTACCAGAGCTATTTCTTTTTTGATGGTGGAAATGGTTTGGTTGAGCTTTGCTGTTTCTTTTTCGATATAGGAAACAATTTGTTGTTGTTCTTCTATTGATGGAACAGGTGTGCAGATTGTTCTTATATCACTTATATTGAACCTATAAACTTTCACTCCAGTGGCATATTTTTTCAGTTCTTTTGCGAAAACCTTAGAAGAATAAAGCAAATACTTTCCAAGCACCTTTTCAATCTTTGGTCTAATTAATATTTGCTCACCACCTAATAAGCCTAAATCAAGTCTATTATAAAAAACGGAATGACCTAAATCTTCAATTGTTTCTGATGTTGAAATAATAATAACATCCCCATAATTCACAATCTGGGAATCTTTAAAAAACTCATCATTTACATAGAATTGATATTTTTCATCGACTTCATCAACCTTATAAGTTTTTCCGTATTGCAAGGCAACATATTTACCCTCACTTAATAATTCATCCTTTTTAAAACTTGAATTACCTCTTACAAAACCACACACACCAGTAAGTTTGATAACTTCCCAATGTTCAGGAATATCGCCCAACCATTCAATGCCTGAAGGTTTCATTTTTCTGTCTGAATCAGGATTTTGAGGATTATAAGATTTACATGATTTTACTACATCTTGTTTATCCTCAAATCTTGTAAATCCTGATTCAGACATTTGATTTAAATCCTGTGTAATCTTTTCATCCTGCAAATCCTGATTCTGACAATTATTCAGGCAATTGATTTTGCCCGTCACCGCATCGTTTATAATGGCTGCTTTTTGCTCGTTGAGTAGTTTTATCAGTTGCTTTTTCTTGCGGATAAAACGGTCGATTTTGGCAATTTTGAAATCAAGAAAGGCGGCAATGGCGGTTTGTTCTTCTTTGTCTGGAAGTGGTAAGAATGAATCTTTAAATTTCCCTGTATCAATATTTTGTCCTTCTCTAATTCCAGTTACCAACAATGTTAAACCACTTATATAATGCTTGGACTTCAACAGATATCTGTAATAATTATGAACAACTTTTTCTTGCGGTTCAAGAATTGTGTATGCAGGGCTTATTATTCCTTGATAATGTGCATATTCAATACCACCTTGAAAAGAACGAAGACTAATTACAAAATCTCCTTTTCTTACGAATTTTAGCGTTTCAAAATTTTTTGTAGCCGTAACTGTGGTATTTTCATATAATGATTTTAGAATCACACCTTTAGTCTGAGTAGCAGCCAATAATGGTTCATTAGGATGATTCTTTATTGATATTTCGTGAAATATTCTTTTTGCTTTCACAATTTTCCAATGCGATGGGATTTCGTGAAGCCACTCTACTTCAGAATCTTTGTATGATGGATATTTTATTGGATTTTTCATTTACTCAACAATTTCCTTTAATAATCCATCTGTTTCAGCTTCTAACACAAGTATGTCTTTTGAAATCTCAGCCAAACTTCTTACTGCTTCGTATTGGTAAAAATATTTATTGAAAGCAATTTCATATCCCAATTTCATCTTTGTTTTATCATACCAAGCATCAGGTGCAAAAGGCAATACTTCTCGTTTAAAGTAAACATCAATATTTTCATTCATCGGTACGTTTTCAGTGTCCTTCAAACTACCATCAGACTTTGGCTTACCTTTATTGTCTTTGATGATATTACCATTTTCATCTTTTTCAGGTTGATGAACATTGATTTGATAAAATCCGAAATCTTGAATTTCAAATATTTTACTGTATTCATTTTCCTCAAAAGCAAAATACATATTTTGAATTTCAAGAATATTTTCAGAAGTCAATTCAACTTTTTTATCACCTAAACCTTTTGTCATCTTTTTATAAAATCTATCTGACGAAGCGTTTATTAATTGAACTTTCCCTTTTCGTTTTTCTTCTTTCACATTTGAAATAACCCAAACATAGGTAGCAATACCAGTATTATAAAAAATATTGTAAGGTAATTGGATAATGCACTCCAACAAATCGTTTTCTAAAATGTATTGACGAATTCCGCTTTCTCCACTTCCAGCATCGCCAGTAAAAAGAGCTGAACCGTTTTGAACAGAAGCAATGCGACTTCCACCATCTTTAGGGTCTTTCATTTTCGAAAGCATGTGAAGCATGAACATTAATTGTCCGTCGTTGCTTCGTGAAGTCAAACAGGTTTCTTCCAGTTCGCCTTTAAAGTTTCTGATTTTGAGGTTAAAGCGTTTATCAACAATGCTTATTTTCTTTTCTGTTCCAACATTTAAGTTGTCAATATCCTGTTTCCAACTTGTTCCATAAGGCGGATTGGTAAGCATGAAATTGAATTTCAATTCGGGGTCG
>JAFGWF010000205.1 GCA_016937295.1 Bacteroidales bacterium | reverse complement strand
TTAGGCATAGTAGATATTACAGAGAAAAAAACTATAGAAGAAAAACTAAAAACAGAATCATTGTTATTATCGAAGAGTGAGCAAAAATTCAGGCAAATAGTTGAAAATTCCAACGACATTTTTTTCTATTTCGACATGCATACTCGCCATTTTAAGTATATCAGCCCAAAACTATTTGATATTTTGGGCTATTCCTCGTCAGAAGTGATACCAATGAATCCGGAAACTTATTTAGAATTTATACATCCTGATTATAGAGTAGGCTTTGAAAACATGTTGAAGAATGTCATCCATGCTCATAACGAAGGATTAGAAGTTATTCAAAAGGATTTTAAAATTAAAAGTAAAGCAGGCAATTACAGGTGGTTGAGTGGAAGTTTTTGCATTACTAACAACACAGAGGGAAAGCCCAATCAACTCTTAGGAAGCTTGCACGACATCACCAAAATCAAAGAATATGAAGATGAACTGACCGTAGCAAAAGAAAAGGCGCAGGAAAGCGACCGATTGAAATCGGTATTCTTGGCCAACTTAAGCCATGAAATCAGGACACCAATGAATGGAATTTTGGGTTTTGCCGGCTTGATGAAAACAGAGGAATTGGATAAAGAAGAGTATCTAACCTATGTGGATGTGATTGAGAAAAGTGGCAAAAGGTTACTGAATTTGATAAATGAACTGATAAACATTTCAAAGATTGAGGCAGGCCAGTTTACCGTAACAAAAACGCAAATAAACATTTATGAACTACTTGACGAATTGTATCAATTTTTCAGTTTAGAGGCTCGAACGAAAGGTTTAGAGTTGCGTATTTCAACTTTAGGCATTACAAAACAAACCATTTTCAATACGGACAAGGACAAAATCTATGAAGTGCTCATCAATTTGATTAAGAATGCTTTAAAATACACCGATTCCGGTTTTGTGGAGATTGGTGTAGAAAAACATCCAAACTCTTATTATTTTTATGTAAGTGACAGTGGCAGAGGGATCCCTGAAGAAAAACAATCATATATTTTTGAGCGATTCCGTCAGGTCGAGGAAACTAATTTTAGAGAAGGTACAGGATTAGGTCTTAGCATAGCCAAAGGATTTGTTGAATTAATGGAGGGTAACATAGGATTCACTTCGGAAGTTGGCTTGGGGTCAAGGTTTTGGATTGACTTACCAATTAAATAGGTTTATTTTAAATACACAAGTAGAGTTTACTGCGGAGATAAGACAATATTTCCGGAAGAAAGGAACTTATTGGAACCCGTTATTCGACCATCGATATTTGGGAGATTCAAATGTCGCAGCAAACCTAAAAAAGCAAATACTATAGCCTCCTTAAAATCAATTATTTCGACAGAAGGTTTAGCTAAAATCCGGTCAGACAAACACTCAATTCTTTCGATAAGGAAAGAGTTTTTAGCCCCACCACCAGTTGTCAAAATAGCACCATTAATATTTTTTAAGTCGGTTGCAATACGCTTGGCAATATGCTCCGTATAAGTGCGCAACAAATCAGGAATGGATGAATAGGAATTAAATAATGGGAATACATCTGACATAACAAACTCACTTCCAAGAGATTTTGGAGATTCTCGTTGATAATAAGAGTTACTCTCAAGTTGCAAAAGCAACGACTGAATTAGAGATCCACTTCTGGAAATCTGACCCTCATTGTCGTAGGAGTAGCCCAGCTTATTTGCCAAAAAATTCAACACATAATTTGCCGGACAAATATCCCAAGCCATTGGTAAAGATTTGTTTACGCTCACATTTGCAAAACCTCCGATGTTTAAACATCCGGCATAATCTGAAAAAAGGTGAAAATCGCCAAACGGAACTAATGGCGCACCCTGCCCTCCTTCGCAAACATCCAAAGCCCGAAAATCGAACACAACCGGACATTTATGATGAGAAGCCAAAGCGTTTCCATTGCCAATCTGTAGAGTAAAACCTTCATCAGGACGATGAAATATCGTATGGCCATGACTGGCAACTAAGTCGGCTTCTAATCGGTTTCGTTGCAAAAATTCACTACTCAACCTACCCAACAAATGTCCATATTCTACATCTAATCGTGTGATTTCGAGAGCTGAGCCGTGAACTGCTTGTCGCAATCTGCCAACCCAATCCTCGGAGTAGTTTACGGTTTCGGCAGCAATTAAATCAAATTTCCAAGAATCACTTTCTTTCGTGAAATCAGCCAATGCCAAATCCAATCCATCGAGCGAAGTTCCCGACATCAATCCAAGAACACGAAAGGTTTGCATCATTCTAAAGGTTTGGCAATAAGTTTTCTAAAGCAATGCCTCGACTTCCTTTGATAAGAATATAATAATTCTCTAAAGAATTCTCGTTCAGGTATTTTCCGGCCTCAGTTTGATTCGTAAAAAAAAGAAAATCCGTAAATTCATTTTTGCTTTTATAAAATTCGGGACCCACTAAAATCACTTTTTCTAATGGCAAAACGGAAAGCATCTTAATAATTTGTAGGTGCTCGTCATAGCTTTCCAAGCCTAATTCGAGCATATCGCCAAGAATTACTGCTTTTGGATTCTTTTCACTTTTGACAAAACTTTCTAAGGCTGCTTTCATTGAAGTTGGGTTAGCATTATAAGCATCCAAATAAATTTGGTTTTTCCCCGAACGAATCAGTTGAGAACGCTTATTTTCAGGAATATACGATTCTAAGGCATGTTGAATCTGATCTATTTCCACACCAAAATAACTACCAATTGCATAAGCAGCCATTGCGTTGTAGAAATTATATTCACCAAGAAGTTTGGTTTTAATGGTTCGATTAGTAATGGATATTTCTAAGAATGAATCCGTAGGCAGAAGTTTTCCTTGATATTGGTTATCGATATTTTGACCGTAACTAATCTTATGGAGCGAATCGCTCAGGCTCAACAGCAAAGAATCGTCCCCGTTTATAAAAATTGCTTTTCCATGATTTCTAATCCAATGATAAAGCTCCGATTTAGTTTTTATCACCCCTTGAAAGCCTCCAAACCCCTCAAGATGAGCCTTTCCAATATTGGTAATCAATCCAAAGTCAGGCTCGGCGATTGCCGATAGTTGGCCAATTTCGCCCTGATGATTGGCTCCCATTTCAATGATTGCAATCTCTGCATCTGCCGGTATCGACAAAAGAGTAAGAGGCACACCGATATGATTATTGTAATTTCCTGACGTAGCATGAGTTTTAAACTTAGTCTGTAAAACGGCATGTATCAGCTCTTTAGTGGTGGTTTTGCCATTGGAGCCTGTAATGCCTAAAACCGGTATAGAAAACTGACGCCGATGATGATTCGCCAATTGTTGCAAAGTCTCTAATACATTGTCCACCAATATTATCTCAGGCAAATTTTCCTCAGGTTGTTCATCGGCAATTGCTGCAAGAGCGCCACTTTTGACCGCTTCCACAGCAAATTTATTGGCATTGAAATTTTCGCCTTTCAAACAAAAGAATATCGTTTGTGGTTTTATGGAACGTGAATCCGTTGAAATACCCTTGGATTGTAGGAATAATTCGTAAATCTGTTCTAAAGAATGAGTTTGCATAGTCTAAAATTATTGAATTCCTTTTTGAGAATTTATAAGTTCTTTTTCCTTTACACCTCTGTTATACTGCACTTTATAAACTACTTTTCCGGTTTGGTCGTAGTAAGTCCAAACGCCATTTTTCAATAAATCCTTATAAGCTCCTTCCCCTTTTTTCTTCCCGTTAGCATAATATTCGACCCATTTTCCATCTGGTTTTCCATCTTTCAGGGTTTGTTTTTTGTACAATTTCCCGAAATTATCGAAATAGCTCCACTTCCCGAACTGCTTGCCGTTGATATATTTACCTGATGAAAGTGGTGCGCCGGTATTATAATATTCTGCAAATTTTCCATGCCTTTGTCCTTCGAAAAATCCACCTTTATACTTCACTTTTCCGTTGGAATAATATTGCGTGCAAAATCCACTTTTTACACCGTTTTTATATTGAAACTCATAATTTGG
>JAFGWF010000204.1 GCA_016937295.1 Bacteroidales bacterium | reverse complement strand
CGCCTCGAAAGAGTGCGGCCTTTTGATTTATTATAAGTCTATTTCCCCTTTCGAATCTTATAAATCAGAAATCCAACTCCGAAGAGGAAATGGGCAACTACAACTGCGACAATAATATAAATCCACGTATTGGTTATCATTGATTTTGAGTCTTTGTATCGGGCTCGTTAGGCGCTGGAGATTCCATATCCGGTTTGATTATTTCTACCGGTTTGCGTTTATCGTTTAGCTCGTAGTTAAAATATTGATAAACACTTCCTTCTGTATTTATCCATTTCCCCGATGGTGTTTTGGTGAAATTCAAATAACTCTGAACGGGTTTGTAGTCACTTTTTGGTAGGGTAGAGGAGAAGGATTTTCCATAACTGCCAACTAACTGCATAAAATACATTCCTTGATCAAATCCTTTAAATGCAATTAGTTGAGGGTCAATTAAATAATTCTTATAAAACAGTTCTGTGAAGTCTTTGATAAATGGTTGTCGATAATCAATGAATGAATTGGAAAGCAAAGTTAAACGCAGATTTACAAGATATTCGTCCTCTAAAGTGGTAAATTTCGACCAATGATCATGCAAGCCTAACAAGACAATCGGATAGTGCTCTCTCTTTTGATTCAATTGCCGGACAAAATTAGAAATGGCCGCTTCATTTGAACTTAAATTGATTATAAAATTAACTCTTGTAGGAGAAAGGCTTTCGAATAGAGCTTTTGAGCCACCCGCAGAGTAGGAAAAAGCTTTTAGTCTCGCTGTGTCTGAGTTGATATTGAAGTACAAGCGTTTTAAATAGGATGCCGTTTCGATTTGTGGTCTTAAATCGCTGTGGATTATATAAACGTTAGCATCGGGCAAACTGTCTCTCAGATAGTTAAAGCCCAATTTCCAAAGGGAATAATCCGAAGTTTCCGAAATAAATAAATTGGAATAGCCGTCCAACCCAATGCCTGAGCTGAAAGGACTTATGACTAATGTTCCATTTTTTGCCGCGGCAGGCACAACGATTTTCAGATTTCGAGCAAAGAAAGGTCCGAAGATAATATCCAAACTTGCGAACTCCGGTTTGGAAACCAGACTAACTGTGGTTGCTGAGTCGGCTTTTGTGTCGTAAACAAAAACCTCAATTTCGTAGCCCATTTTCGCTAAACTATCCACTGCAAGCATAAATCCTTCATAATAATGTATAAACCGGAATGAATGATACTCATGGGCAGGCTTCATCAAAAACTCATTGTCGGTGTTAATTTCTTTGGCCAAATGTGTATAAATCGGCATCATTAAACCAACTTTAATCGGTCTTTTATTTTTAATCGTAGGAAGGCTGTCCACTTTTGGTTTAACAGCAACAGGTTTTACCGTGTCTTTTATCGGTTCCAAAACGACCGCTTCTTCGGTGATTTCTTCCTTAATGCCATCCTTAAACGGCAGGTGCAACACCATTCCCTCAATTAATCCTCGTTCAATTAATATCGGATTCAATTCTTCCAATTCTTCTTTGCTGACCTTAAACTTGCGTTTTAACTTGCTGAAATTGTCACGCTTTTGAACTGTATAAGTAAAAAGACTGTCATATTTCTGACTCAATTTTTTAATTCTAATGGTCTCGGAATCAGGAATTATTATCTTTTGGCCAATTTTTAAATTGGCATTTAAACCGGGATTAATCAGTTGTAAATCTTCCAAAGTAACCCCATATTGACTCATAATTTTGTAGAGCGTTTCTCCCTGAACCACTTCATGTATCTTCTGGGTTTTGGGTTGCGTGGTCGCTATTTCCTTGACCGGTTCTGCAAGATCATTGGCGATGATTTCTTTCTTTGGAATTTTCAACGTCATACCGGCTTTAAGACCATCTTTGAGCTCCGGATTCTGCTTTAGTAAAACGTCCTCCGAAACCGAATAGGCTTTGGTAATGCCATAAATAGTCTGTCCGGTTTCCACCGTATGAACATAATACACAACCCCCTTTTCTGTTGTGGTAGTGGTTGATTTAGTGACAGTTGCCTGACTAAAGGAGAGAGAGATTGTTAACGAAAATAAGATTATAAGCCATATTTTAATCATCACAGTGGATTTTGATTTATGTACGTTTATTCTTAACAAGTTGACAATAAAAATATTGCCAATGGTTGAATTATTCCCATTCGATAGTTGCAGGTGGTTTTGAAGAAATATCATAAACCACACGATTTACCCCTTTCACACGGTTGATAATTTCGTTGGAAACTTTGGCCAGAAATTCATAAGGCAAATGACTCCAATCGGCTGTCATTCCGTCTGTTGATCCAACTGCCCGCAGTGCGACCACGCGCTCATAAGTGCGTTCATCACCCATAACGCCAACAGATTGGATGGGAAGCAATATTGCTCCGGCTTGCCAAACTTTTTCATACAAACCGCTGTTTTTCAGGTTGTTGATATAGATAGCGTCCACTTCTTGCAGGATTTGCACCTTCTCCGGTGTGATGTCGCCTAAGATTCGGATTCCCAAGCCCGGCCCGGGAAAAGGATGACGATGGAGGATTTCGGGCTTTACACCCATTTCAGCACCTACGCGCCGCACCTCATCCTTGAACAACGCGTTGAGCGGCTCAACCACTTTCAACTTCATAATATCCGGCAATCCGCCCACATTATGATGCGATTTGATGGTTGCTGAAGGCCCTTTTACCGAAACTGACTCTATCACATCAGGATAGATAGTCCCTTGAGCCAACCACTTGACATCTTGTATTTTATGTGCTTCTTCGTTGAAAACATCGATGAACGTTTTTCCAATGGCTTTGCGTTTTGCCTCCGGCTCGGTCAGGCCTTCCAATGCTTTATAAAATTGCGCCGAAGCATCCACGCCAATCACATTCAAACCCATATCGCGATAGGATTCAAGCACGTCTTGGAATTCGTTTTTCCGAAGGAGACCATTGTCAACAAAGATGCAATAGAGGTTTTTTCCGATGGCTTGATGCAAAAGCACCGCTGCTACCGAGGAGTCAACACCGCCGCTAAGTCCAAGCACAACTTTGTCGTTTTTAAGTTGTTGCCTTAAGTTTTCAACCGTAGTTTCCACAAAGCTTGCCGGAGTCCAATCGGCCTCACAACCGCAAATATCTATCACATAGTTGCGCAAAAGTTTGCTGCCCTCGGTGCTATGATACACTTCGGGATGGAATTGAATGCCATAAGTTGTCTCACCATCAACCTTAAAACCGGCTACAGGCACATCGGCAGTGGAAGCAATCACTTTGAAATTTTCGGGCAGATTAGTTATGGTATCGCCATGCGACATCCACACCTGACTGCCGTTGCTGAGGTTGCTCACCAACTTATCGGCATTGTTTACGAAGCCAAGATTGGCACGGCCATATTCACGCGTTGCAGATGCTTCAACACTTCCGCCGGAGTTTTGCGCCAGAAATTGAGCGCCATAGCAAACGCCAAGCAGCGGTTTTACGCCACGAATATTGGTCAAGTCGGGAAATGGCGCCCCTTTATCTCGCACTGAGCTGGGACTACCCGAAAGGATTACACCCTTGAAATCGCTTAAATTCGCCGGAATTTTATTGAAAGGATGTATTTCACAATATACATTTAACTCTCGTACTCGCCTGGCTATCAGTTGAGTGTATTGAGAACCGAAGTCTAAAATCAGGATTGCATTCATGCAGGCAAATATAGGATTAAATTGCGAATGCGGGAATGTGGGAATGTGATAATGTGGGAATGCTGATTTGTACTAAAATTTATTGACTTTTTGAGTCATCCTATTTTAGTACAAGTCAAGCTATCACCTCAACAAAAAACACAAAGCCCAATTATCACTCCCGACCACTGTACGGGGACCGCATTACCGCATTACCACATTAACCTTACTTAAACTCCGAAGTAAAGAAGAATTCTATTTCCGGAAATTTATCTTGAGCCATTTGAAGTGCATAAGGCGAATCGGCAAGAAAGAGATCGTTACCTTCTTTATCCAAAGCCATATTTTTATATTTCCGTTGTTTGAAATCGTCTAAGATTTTTTTGTCTTTGCAGCGAATCCAGCAGGTTTTGTAGAGTTCGATGGGGTCGAAGCGGCAAGAGGCGCCATATTCGTGGAGCAGCCTGTACTGAATCACCTCAAATTGGAGTGCTCCAACGGTGCCAATAATGGGTCGATTGGTGAGGGTTCCGGTGAATAATTGTGCCACACCTTCATCGGTAAGTTGCTCTAAACCTTTGGCCAACTGCTTCGACTTCATTGGGTCGGTGTTCACCACATATTTAAATAATTCAGGGGAGAAAGTTGGAATACCTTTGAAATTAAGTATTTCATTTTCAGTCAATGTATCCCCAATTTTAAAGTTTCCGGTGTCGTGAAGACCTACAATATCTCCGGGGTACGCTTCATCGATTATCGACTTTTTGGAAGCCATAAATGCCGTAGGGCTTGGGAACTTCATCTCTCGTTGATGTCTGACATGCAGATAGTTAGTGTTGCGGCGGAAGGTGCCCGATACCACTTTTACAAAGGCAATGCGGTCGCGGTGGCGTGGGTCCATATTCGCATGAATCTTAAACACGATGCCACTGAATTTTTCCTCAAAGGGGTCCACTTTTCGCTCGGCAGCTTGCTTAGGTTGTGGTGGAGGTGCAATCTGTACAAAACAGTCTAATAACTCCTTGACTCCGAAATTGTTAAGTGCTGATCCGAAAAAAACCGGAGCCGTGCTGCCTGAACGGTATTCCTCCAAATCGAACTCGGGATAAACGCCATGAACTAACTCCAAATCGGACCTTAATTGATCTACAGAGTTTCCGATATAATCACGAATTTCTTCGTTATTAACGTCATCAAAAAGCACGGAATTGTGGTCTGTAACCTTTTCGTTGGGATTAAAAAGCAATAATTTTTTCTCAAAAATATTATAAACTCCTTGAAAAGTATTTCCATTTCCGATGGGCCAACTCAACGGAGTTACGTGGATATTTAATTGATTTTCAACTTCATCAAGCAAATCGAATGGGTCCTGCGATGGACGGTCCATCTTGTTAATCAGCACAATTACCGGCGTATTTCTCATTCGGCAAACTTCCATCAATTTGCGAGTTTGCTCTTCAACTCCTTTTGCTGCGTCAATCACTATGATAACGCTATCCACAACCGTTAGTGTACGGTAGGTGTCTTCGGCAAAATCTTTATGACCAGGGGTGTCTAAGATGTTGATTTTGTATCCATTATAGTCGAAACCCATAACGGAAGTGGCGACCGAAATTCCTCTTTGTTTCTCAATTTCCATCCAGTCGGAAGTTGCGGTCTTTTTAATTTTATTGGACTTTACAGCACCGGCTTCCTGTATTGCGCCTCCAAAAAGCAGAAGTTTTTCGGTTAATGTCGTCTTTCCGGCATCGGGATGTGATACAATTCCAAAGGTGCGCCGCCTGTTTATTTCTTCTTTAAAACCCATGATTTTCATTCAAAATTGGCGGCAAAAGTACTAAATCCATGTCCTGATTTTACCCCTTTTTTCATCCTCGCTATAACCAAACGGCCTAATCCTTAATCCAAATTTGCCGGAAATCGAAAACAGTTATCCTTTTTTTACAAACAGTTACTCAATTTACCTCAACACTTATCATTTTTTGTACTGGAAACCAAAACATTTAGGGTACTTTCGTGGTCGTATCCTTGAATTCATTATTAACACTAAACCTAATTTTATGAATACAAGTTCGTTTTTAGTTCGGGATATTAAAAATGTTTTGCTGCTCTTCGTGGCAATCTTTATTAATCATTTTTCTTTTGCATTTTCTGAAACGCCTGAGCCAATTGCCGCAGGAGTGGTTAAGGGTAAAATTGTTTCCAAATCAAACGGACAGCCGATTGAATATGCCAATGTGGCGCTGTATTCATTGCCTGATTCTGTCTTGCAAACCGGTGCAATTAGCGCTGCTGATGGAGGTTTTGTAATTGGAGATGTGGCCAAAGGCTCTTATTATATTGTGGCAAATTTTATTGGTTTTTACCGAAAATCTGTTGGAGGAATTGAGATTTCATCTTCCAAGAAGTTGTTCGATACAGGACTGATTCAGTTGGAAGTGGCTGCCGAAAATTTGGCTGAAGTAACCATTGTGGACGAAAGGAATCCTGTGGAATATCATATCGACAAAAAAGTGGTGAATATCTCCAAAAAACTTGACGCAGCAGGTGGTTCGGTAGCTAATGCGTTAGAAAACACTCCTTCCATTCAAGTCGATATGGAAGGAAACGTAAGTTTACGTGGGTCAGCTAATTACACGGTTCTAATCGACGGCAAACCTACTGCCATGAACAGCAATGATGCTTTAAAGCAAATACCGGCCTCCATTGTGGAAAATGTGGAGTTAATTACCAATCCTTCAGCAAAATACGACCCTGAAGGCACCTCTGGCATTATCAATATTGTGATGAAAAAAAATGTGCAGAAAGCTTCCAACGGAATCATCAATCTAAGCGCAGGGACATACCATAAATATAGTGGCGATTTTAGCTTGAATTATTATAGCAAAAAGGTGAATTTTTTTCTAAATGGCGATTATTCCAACTCGCATTCTTATCCATATAGTAAAATGGAGGCGTGGAAAAAGTTTCAAGATACCACTTACACAACGACACAGGAAATAGATAGAAACCAGGTGTTTGATCCGTATTCCATCACTTTTGGCATGGACTGGAACCTTAATCCCAAGAATAGTTTTACGGCTAAATACCAGTTTGGGCATTGGGGAATGGATTTGAAAATGGATGGACAAACGAAGGAAGTTGTTGGGGATAATGTTTTAACTAACTATAAATCAAGTTTTTCAAATCTGATTACCAGTGGTTTTTATCATACAGGCACATTGACCTTTGATCACGATTTCGAAAAGAAAGGCCATGATTTAGTTACAGCATTGGTGGTTTCAACATGGAATGGCGAAAATATTACCGATGTTGATGAAAAAGTTACAGATTCCGAATTTATTAATCCAACATGGGCCAATCATCACAAGTCAACCCGCAATGATGAGAATGTAACGCTCTATTTTAAAACGGATTATACGCTTCCAATAAAGGAAAAATCGAAATTTGAAGCGGGTGTTCAAGTGGATGCAAAGTTGGTGGAATCGGATTATAGAATGGAGCTTCAGGACTTTGCAACTCAAGATTGGCAAATTCCGGCAGGCGGTTTTCAAAGTATGAACTTTTTGGAGAATATTTTTGCCGTATATTCCACATATTCAGGTGAATGGAAAAAAATCAATTATATGGCCGGTTTGCGTGCCGAATATTTTAGTCGCAATCTGACCATGCCGGAAGAGAATATTGAGTATCCTTTGGAGCAATTTAGTTTATTTCCTACCCTGCATTTGAGCCGTCAGCTTAAGAAAGGCAGACAGTTGCAGGCAAGTTATAGCCGCCGTGTGAATCGCCCTCGTGAATGGTCTCTTAACCCATTTCCTGTATATTCCGACAGTTATGTTTCGCAAATGGGTAATCCATATTTAAAGCCGGAATTTACGGACTCCTACGAACTTAACTTAATGCAACGCGTTAAGCCCGGTTTCCTATCTTTGGAGATGTTTTATCGCCAAACTAATGATGCTTTTAACCGAACATTAACCATGGATTCTACCGGTTTGGTGCTTATCGAAACTCGAAATATGGGGAAAAATTATGCTTACGGGTTGGAGTTTTCAACAAACCTTGGGGTGGTAAAATGGCTGAATATTTATGCTTCTGCAAACCTTTTCAGCTATAATGTAACTTCATCTGATGTTGCAAATGTTTCAGACCGTCAGTCCATTAACTCCGATTTTGTGCTCAATGCTACTTTTAAACTGAACGATAAAACCCGGATTCAATTGGTTGGATTTTATAATGCACCGCGCTTGACTTCTCAGGGAAATCAGTTTTCGATGTATGGTGCTAATTTGTCCATTGCAAGAGATTTTATGAAAAAGAAACTCCACCTCACCCTTACCATGCGCGATTTGTTCTATACCATGAATTTTGGGTTTATTACGGATGTGGAGAATCTTTATTCTGAGTTTAATTATCGAAGTGAATATCCGGTTATAATTTTGCAGGCTTCTTATAAAATTAACGATTATAAGCGCCGACGAGACGAAAATGTATCTGAGCAGAATTTTGGCGGAGGAATTATGTAAATTAATCTAAATCAAATATATAACATTAAATAAATTTTTTATGAAGAGAGTGAATTTTATTTTATCAGGTCTGATTGTTTGCGTTTTAATATCGCAGTTTCAGGCAAACGCAACCGCAAATAGTTCGGATGATAAGGAACTTAAATACGGTTTTAAGCTCATCGAAAAGCGCTTTGTTAAGGAAGTGAATGCCGTATGCTATTACTACGAGCATGTGCAAAGTGGCGCCAAACTTCTGAAGATTGCCAACGACGACCCGAACAAAACTTTCGATATTACCTTTCACACAATTCCTGATAACGACTGTGGAACGGCTCATATTATGGAACATAGCGTGTTGAATGGTTCCGAAAATTTTCCTGCAAAAAGTCCTTTTGACGTCTTGGTCAAAGGTTCTTTGAATACGTTTTTAAATGCCATGACTTCCAAAGACCGAACTTCGTATCCTGTGGCAAGTATGAACGATAAGGACTATTTCAATTTGATGCATGTCTATTTGGATGCGGTTTTCAAACCGATGCTTCACAAAGAAAAGCGAATTTTGATGCAGGAAGGCTGGCATTACGATTTGACTTCTTTAGACGCTGAACTTCAGTATAAAGGAGTGGTTTATGGCGAAATGAAAGGCGTCTATTCCAATCCTGCCCGTTATCTGAGTCTTTACACCTACCGAAATTTATTTCCAGAGTCGGAATATGGTTATGAATCAGGGGGTTATCCTTCTGCAATTCCTCATTTGACTTATGAACAATTTACCGATTTCCACAAAAAATTCTATCATCCTGATAATAGCTATATTTTACTTTATGGCAATGGTGATGTGGATAAAGAATTGGCTTTTATTCACGAAAATTACTTGAAGGACTATAAAAAAAGAGGTCCACAAAGAAAGATAAAAACGCAAAAACCTTTCTCCGAAATGAAGGTTGTTAAAGAGTATTATCCTGTGATTGAGGGAAGTCCGATAGAAGACCAAGCTTATTTGACTCTTCAATTTGTAAATAACTATGGCAAGGATAAAATGAAAACTGAAGCGCTTTCGTTGCTGATGTATTATTTAGTCAACAGTGAAGCAGCTCCGGTGCGTTTAGCTTTGCAAGAGGCCGGAATTGGTAAAAATGTTGGCGGCGGCTCTTCGGATTATAAGCAAAATGTTATTTCCATTACAGTCCAAAAAGCGAATGAATCGCAACTCGCTGAATTTAAGGAAATTGTTATTAAAACTCTGACCAATATTGCAAAAACCGGAATTGATAAAAAGGAATTAGAATCAATTCTGAACCGTTTTGAGTTTCATCGCCGAGAGGATAATGATGCACAAAAGGGAATTACGATGATGTATTCGGTGATGCCTGATTTTATTTATAACGACGATCCATTTTTGGGTTTGGAGTATGAAGCTACTTTGAAAAAACTTCGTGAAAATCTGAAAACCAATTATTTCGAAGATTTAATCCTGTCAGCTTTTATCAATAATCCTCATTCATTATTGCTTTCAATGGCTCCAAAACCGGGGATGGATAAACAGATAGCGCAGGCGGAAAAAGATGAGCTTGAGAAATACAGGAAAACGCTGAATGAGAGTGATTTGCAAAAGCTTGTTACAGAAACTCAAGATTTGCTTCAATATCAAAATGTGGAGGATTCACCGGAAGATTTGGCCAAAATTCCGATGCTTCAACTTTCGGACATCAACCCCAAAGCCACTTTTTATAAAGCTGCTGCTACCAAAATGGGAGACGTTCCTGTTCTTCATTACAACGACCATACTAATGGCATTGTTTATCTCAATATGTATTTTGATATGCGCACCATCGATAAATCAGATTTGCCTTATATCGAGTTGCTGTCCAATATGTTAGGAAGTTTGAATACGGAATCCTACAACTTTGGTCAATTGGATATGGAAATAAATAAGTCAACAGGTGGAATTAATACAAATCTCTCCCGATATCTTGTCAAGAATGATGATAATCAGCTTATTCCAAAATTTGTGGTGAGTTCCAAAGCGACTGCTCCAAATTTGTCAACTATGTTGAAATTGGTTGATGAGATTATCAATAAATCCAAATTTGACGATACCGAACGACTTAAAACGCTTTTAACGCGTCATTTGTCGTCGTTGGATGCACGCTTCAAAAGGGAAGGGGCTTATCTTGCTTCCTATCGCTTTAGCTCTTACATAAGTCAGTCGGGAATGTTTGGCGAATTGACCGGTGGTTATGAGTATTATAGTTTTATTGAAAATTTGGTGAAAAATTTCGATTCTCAATCCAAAGATTTGGTGAGCAAATTTGCTGAAATATCCAATAAGCTTTTCGTTTCGGAAAATGTAATCTATGGAGTGACTTGTAATACAGAGGATTATAAGCTTCTAACTAAAGAATTGTCTGCTTTTCAAAAAACGTTGAATAAAGCAAATGTGGTATTGAACGATTGGCATTTCGATTTAAAAGTCAAAAACGAAGGAATCATGTCGGCTAGTAAGGTGCAATATGTTTACAGTGGAGCTAATTTTAAAAGTCTTGGTTATAAATTTTCGGGAAAGATGTTGGTTTTCAATAAAATAATCTCACGCGATTATTTAAACCAACAGATTAGAGTCAAAGGTGGTGCTTACGGCGGTTTTAGCAATCTATCAAGCTCCGGCTCTTTGGTTTTTGCCTCTTACCGCGATCCTAATCTTGCCGAAACCTATCAAATCTATAAGTCTATGCCTGAGTTTGTTGCTTCATATACACCTTCCGAAAGGGAATTGACGCAGTATATCATTGGCACAATCTCCGATCTTGATCAACCTTTGAATGTGTCAGGTAAAGGAAATCAGGCTTTTAGTCGCTATTTTTCCGATTTAGAAGACTCATATTATCAGCAACTACGTGACGAAGTTTTGAGCACTACTGCCGATGATCTGAAGAAATTCAAACCAATGATTGAGAAGATAGTAACTGAAAAGCAACTATGTGTTTATGGAAATGCACAGAAAATTGAGGCGAATAAGGATTTATTCGATGCTCTCATAAAAATGAATTAAATAATTTTAAAACAGTAAGTTATGCGATTGAAATGGATAGTTTTTGCTGTAATTTTATCTTCGGCATTGCAGTTTTCGGCACAACAAGGGAATTCCGATTTGTTTATTCCTCGTGAATTTCAACGAGCCGTAAAAAATCAAACTCGCAGCTTGGATGGGAAGCCCGGGCAGGCTTATTTTCAGAATCGCGTAAATTACGCTATTGAAGCCAATTTTAATCCCATAACTGCTGTTTTGGATGGTGAAGAGAAAATTGAATTCTTTAATAATAGTAGGGATAGCCTGCGGTTTATCGTTTTTCGACTTTACCAGAATTTACTCAAAAAAGATGCTTTGCGTCAATCTGAGATTGACGCCTCTGACTTGCACGATGGTTTGGAAATCAAATCTTTAAAGGTAGAAGGAGTTTCGATTGATTTGGCAAACCTTAAGTTTGCCGGAACGAATATGTATTTGATTCTGCCGTCGAAAATGGCTCCCAAAACCAAACTGGATATTGAGGTTTCGTGGCAGGTTAAGCTTCCGGAAAAAACCTTAATTCGGATGGGACGCTATGATTCTACTTCCTATTTTGTGGCGTATTGGTATCCTCAAATTGCTGTTTATGACGATATAAATGGCTGGAGTCGAGATTCCTACACCGGATTGCAGGAGTTTTACAACGAATATGGCGATTTTGATGTGAAAATTAAAGTTCCGGAGAATTTTGTTGTTTGGGCTACCGGCGAGCTACAGAACCGCAGCGACATTTTCTCAACATCCATTTTGCAACGCATCGAAAAATCGGAAAAATCAGACGATTTGGTGCAGGTTATTACTCCTCAAGATATTGAAAATCAGACCATATTAAAGAAGGGGGTTTCGACGGTATGGCATTTTCAAGCTAAAAATGTGTCTGATTTTGCCTTTGGTACTTCAACGCATTATGTTTGGGACGCGCAAAGCGTTGTGGTGGATTCCGCTTCCGGCAGACGCGCAGTGGCCAATGCTGTTTACCAAATCGACTCTAAGGCAGGGGAGGGCGTGGCTTCCATTGCCGCCCGAACCATGCAAATGTTGTCGTTCGACATCATTGGCGTTCCTTATCCTTACCCGCATAATACCGTTTGGGAAGGGCATTTTGGGATGGAATTTCCGATGATGTGCAACGATGGCCCCGCCGATAACCTTTTTGAAGAAGTCTTTGTGACTTCACATGAGGTTTCACACAGCTATTTTCCGTTTTTGGTCGGTTCCAACGAAATTCTCTACGCATGGATTGATGAAGGATTGATTACCTTTTTGCCGAAGGCTGTTGAAATGGCTTATGGAAATGCAAATGCCCATTATTATATTGGCTCTTACACGCATTATGCGATGGGCACTTCGATGGATATTCCTCTTTCGGTCCCAACTACCCAGATGAATCAAAATACTTACATGATGCAAAACTACGGTCGGGCGGCTGTGGGTTTCTACTTCTTACACGATATGCTCGGAAAAGACTTGTTCCGTGAGGTTCTTAAAGAGTTTATTCACCGGTGGGAAGGAAAACATCCTACGCCAACCGACCTTGCTTTTACTTTTGCATCAGTCACCGGAAAAGATTTATCGTGGTATTGGAATGAATGGTTTTATAAATATGGTTTTGCGGATTTGGCATTGAAAGCTTCTGTAAACCAGTCGAATATGTTGAATGTTTCCGTGAAAAAAATCGGTTCGTTTCCAGTGCCCGTTAAACTTAAAATCGTTTTTGAAGATGGAAGTTCTGAGGTGATTTATAACACTGCCGAAGTTTGGCAATCAACAACGGAATGGACTCTTGAACAGAAATTTTCAAAGAAAATAGTTGAGGTTGTTTTGGGTGACCGAAATATTCCTGATGTAAATAATTCCGACAATCATGTTAAACTGTAATTTAATTTGAACTTACACGATTTTCCTCATATATATAAACACGTTCCCAGCGTGACACCGGAGACCAGCTCTCTATATTTAGTGTTATTTGTGATTTAAAGGGCAGCAGGGAAAAACCTCAAGTTTGTTCTCAACCAATCCCACCAAGGTTCCCCTGACTGCTCTTTTGTTTTTTAATCTAATTTGTTGCTTCCCTTTTATACTTCCAACGCTTATGCGACCAAAGCCAATTTGCCGGAGTTTTTCGGATAACTTCCTCTAATACTGCAAAATAACGGTCAGTAATTTCTTTGTCGCCGGAGTTTTTTGCATCTTCAAAAAGTGTTTGGGCGGTTATTTCGTAATATCCTCTTTTAACCCTTTGAATATCAATAAAAACAACTGCCAAATCCAACATTTTGGACAGTTTTTCGGCGCCAATATGCACGCCTGTTTCCTGATTTAAAAACTTCAACCAATACTTTATCGAACCAAAATGTGGGCTTTGGTCGGCCATAAACATATATAGTTTGTCGCCCTGAGTATGGTTTAACATCACATCATAAGTTTTATCCATTGGAAATAAAGTCATTCCATATTTTTCGCGAGTCCGAACAATCCATTTATCCATTTCGCGATTATGCAATTTGCCATAAACCGCCCAGCATTCTTGCGGCACCCAAAGTGGAGTGCTTACGCCATATTCCCAATTATTATAATGTCCCATCAACATCATCACGCTTTTTCCATTGTCAAAATGCTTTTGAAAAAGTTCAGGGTTGGTAAACCGAAACCGCTTTTTCATGGCTTTTGCCGACAAGGTAAACTCTTTAACCGTTTCTACGATAACATCCATCAAATTTTTGTAAAAATCCTTTTGAATCTTCAAGATTTCTTCCTCCGATTTTTCAGGGAAACTGTTTTTAAGGTTTGTATAAATGACTTTTAAACGGTATTTAAAAACGTGGTAAAGCAAAAAATAGAGTAAATCCGAAATTCGGTAAAGTATAAAATGAGGAAGTATGGAAAGACCATAAATGAAAGGTAAGGCGCTATACGTACTTAAGGATTGTTTTAACTTACTCATTGTCAAATAATTAAACTTGCAATTCTACTTAAAAAGCAGGACTGCAAAGCTAATTAATTAATTGTAAAGAAATCGGATTAAACGGATAAAAACCGAGCTATTTTCAGCTTAGACTTATCAATTTGAGTTGGAGTTTTGATTGCGTCTTCCAAAGGAGTATAAACGATTTTCTTATCAATTTGACCAACCATGTGGCATTGATAGCCTTTGATTAGCGCTGTAACTGCCTCATAACCAAGCACGGAAGCTAAAACTCTGTCTGTAGCTGAAGGACTTCCGCCGCGCTGCATGTGACCTAAAACCGAAACGCGAGTAGAGTAGGAATTGTCAATTTCTTTCACTTTTGCAGCTACTTCGTAAGCTCCACCCATGTCGTCACCTTCGGCCACGATAATTATTGCTGACGTTTTTCCTTTGCGCTTGTTTTCGCGAAGTGTAATAATCAAATCGTCCATATAGGTTACGGTTTCTGGAATGAGAATATCTTCGGCTCCGGTGGCTATGCCGGCATTTAAGGCTATAAAACCTGCATCACGACCCATTACTTCCACAAAAAACAGACGATTATGGGAGCCTGCAGTATCCTTGATTTTATCAATTGCTTCGATAACTGTGTTGAGAGCAGTGTCGTAACCAATAGTTATGTCAGTTCCCGAGATGTCGTTGTCGATAGTTCCAGGTAGGCCAATTATTGGGAATTTAAACTCCTTGTGAAAAATGGATGCTCCTGTGAAAGTTCCATCACCTCCAATAGCTACAATGCCTTCTATACCTTTGTTAATCACATTTTTATAAGCGATTTCACGACCTTCAGCCGTCCTAAATCTTTGTGAACGTGCCGAGCCTAAAAATGTTCCGCCTCGTTGGATTATTCCGGAAACATCTTTGCTTTTTAACTCAACTATTTTATTGTCAATTAAACCTTCATATCCTCGTTCTATGCCATAAACTGTTATACCATAGTTCATTGCAGTTCGTACTACTGCTCGTATTGCGGCATTCATTCCCGGACTATCTCCTCCTGAGGTAAATACGCCAATTTTTTTATACTTTATTTTCATAGTTGTTTATTGTTTATTGTTTATTGTTTGTCCCTACTTCGCCGAGGCTTCGTAGGGTAAATGTTTATTGTCTGGAAATCAACTAACTACTTTCTCTATAATAATTTCACCCCTTCGGGGTTGGTTATTGTGTTTTAATTCACTACTTTCTACTACGCCATGTGCCTTGTCCTCTGACCTCTGACCTCTGACTTCTGACCTCTGACCTCTGACTTCTGACTTCTGACCTCTGACCTCTGACTTCTGACTTCTGACCTCTGATCTCTGACCTCTGACCTCTGACCTCTGACCTCTGACTTTTGACTTCTGACCTCTGACTTCTGACCTCTGACCTCTGTCCTCTGACCTCTGACCTCTGACCTCTGACCTCTGACCTCTGCTCATTCATCTTCAGTTGTATAATTTTGTTGATACTGGTCTTTTTTACTTCCTTTAAATACTTTAAAGCCGTTGAAGCGACACTCTAAGGAACCATTGAAAACCACATGTCTTTTATGAGGTCGAAGTCCGATTAATCGAATTGCTTCCAAATCGGAGCTGATAACCCATGCGTCATAACCCGTAGCTTTCAGTTTTAAGCTGTCGCCAATAGCTTGATACAAGTCGCTTATGTCCTTAGTTTTAATTCTTTCACCATAAGGAGGATTGATGATTATCACTCCATTTCCCTCAGGATAATTTAGGTTGCGAATATCGATTTGTTTCAATTCGATATCTTTGTGGAGTTTAGCAAAATGGATGTTTTTTCCCGCAATTTCAATACTTTTTGGGGAAATGTCGGTGGCAAGAATTAATCCTTCAAAGTCAGTCATTTCGTTATCCGCTGCATCCTTAACTTTTTTCCAAAGAGTGCGATCATAATCAGACCAGTGCATGAAGCTGTAATTGTTTCTATAATAGCCGGCAGGAATATTTTGTGCCAACATTGCAGCCTCAATTGCCAGAGTTCCGCTGCCACACATAGGGTCAATAAAATTGGACTTTTTGTCCCAGCCTGAAAGAGCGATAAGTCCGGCGGCCAAAACTTCGTTGATAGGAGCTAAGCCGGTTGCTTGCCGATAGCCGCGTTTAAAAAGTGGGTTGCCGGAGCTGTTCAAACCAATTTCGCATTGATTTTCATTCAGATGCACATTTATTTGAATGTCAGCGTCAAAGGTATCAACGGATGGTCGGTGGCCAAATTTATCACGAAAATAATCCACAATGGCATCTTTGGTTTTTTGCGAGATGTACTGGGTATGATCAAGGGCGGATTTATAGGTGGAAGCCTTTACGCTAATGGTTTTTCCGACATCTAATATCTTCATCCATTCAATCGACCGAACTCCATCATAGAGTTGTTCCGGTGTTTCAGCATAAAAACTTTTTAAAGGTCTAATTACAATAAGGCTTAGCCTCGACTTGTAGTTAATATTGTATAGTAATTCTTGGTTTCCGTTGCATGCAACAGCACGGCGGAGAATTTCAACCTGAGTTGCTCCAATCTGCTTTAATTCTTCTCCCAGAGCTTCTTCTAACCCCGAAAGCGTTTTGATGATTATTCTATCGTCTTGAAATATAGACATTTATATTATTTGCTAAAGCTTATTAATTTATTGGCAACATTATCTAATAATTCTTTATGTTGGTCAATAAAAATATCACTAGATTCAATAATTGCGTTTATGTTGGCGTCAGAAGTGTCGTCGAAATGAGATGATACTTGAACTAAATCGGGCGATAATCTAATATAATCATCAGGAACACTGCAAGTTTTGAATATTTCGTTAAGAATAAAATGATTGATTTCGATATTAGAAGTGTTAGCAATATCAATAATAGGTTTGAGCCAGTGAATATTTCCCCAGTCTTTAGCTTCTTCATAATAATAAGGCCTTTTTGCATGACCTGTTCCGATTGATACGAAAAACATAGATTCTGCGCCTGGTTTATTTGGTTTGAATTCGTTATCGGTATATTCAGTGAAATTGATTCGGCGCGCTTCTGCATAAGCTGTCATTCCGGGGTTTGCGGCAAATAAACCGCCGTCGATGAAGGTGTAAGGTGTGTCGGTAGCTGACTTGATTTTTGCCGGTTCAAAATAGGAGGGAGTGGCCATGGAAGCGCGACAAATATCTTTGATTCGGAAATTGCGGCCTTCGATTCTTGTGTCGGTGGTGGCAAAAATTCTGGCGGCACGATTCCGAATGTCGTAGGCAGTTATCATTAGTGCCGTTGTGGTGTTCGAGAGCATGGTATCTCCAAAATACTGATTCAGAACTTTATCAAGATAGGAAGCTGAGTATTTTTCATCGGTAAGACCTCCAATTGAGCTCAGTTTTTTCCAAAGTGAAACATCGAAAATCTTGGAACCTTCATTTAAAAAAAAGCTTAGGATATCTTGGGCTTTATATTTTGGACGGCCATTTTGGTCGGGCGTTGTCAGCATTGCGGCAATAACAGCACTCATACCGGATGCTGCTACTAAGTCGAAATAATCGGTCAGGCGAGCGCGGTTGTTGCAATCGATTAGTCTGTTTTCGATTTCTACCAAAATTTTTGCAGTAGCTATTGCTCTGATGCCGCCGCTGTCTAAGGATAATAAGTTGGCTTTCATAATCCGGTCTCTTTAAGTGGTTTGAAATAAAAATTCGGAACAGCTTGTAATTATAAATATCCCCTTACGAAATGGACAGTTATAAAACAGCACTAAATTAACAATTATTCAATTAGTAAAACTATAAATTATTTTATTCAACAAATATCTGGTTTTATGACTGTTGAGGTGAAAGATTTGAATTTAATCAAAAAAATGTTGCGTAGGTAATAAATTGTTATACTTTTGCACTCCCAAAACAATGCGGGATGGAGCAGAGGTAGCTCGTCGGGCTCATAACCCGAAGGTCGTAGGTTCGAATCCTGCTCCCGCTACAACAAAACCTCATTGACGAAGTCAATGGGGTTTTTTATTTCCCCCAAGAGCCAAGCTTGCTTGAGCTCTTGGGGAAAATAAAAAACCAAGCCGCACGCAGTGAGGCTGAGGTTTAGTTGTAAAGTCCTCCCCCAAGGAAAGCCGCCGAAACGAGGCACGAGTGAGGCGGCAATCCTGCGAAATCTTG
>JAFGWF010000030.1 GCA_016937295.1 Bacteroidales bacterium | reverse complement strand
TTCGTTCGGACATTGTTCGAAGATTGTTCGAAGGTTATTAGATGAAATCAAGAACTTCAAAAGGCTTTGGTAAGGAGTTGATATGGGGTTTAAATGGTGATTGTTTGAACAGTTTTTAAGAAACTCGGAAATCAATAATCCTACGCTTTCAATTAATTGTATATTTACGCTTTTAAAATTTATACCATGAGACTTTTTCTTACTTTTTTGATAATAAGCTTTTTAAGTGGTAATTCTTACTCACAATCCTTAGAAAGTGACACTATTGACATTGTTCATTACGATTTGAATCTTCATCTTGTCCATTTGAGCACACGCCAAATTCACGGAAAAGCTACCCTTACAATCACTCCGAGGGTTGCCAATCTCAACCGCTTAAAACTCGATTTGCTTGCCCTAACGGTCGATTCGGTGAAAGTGAACCAACAGCCCCAAACATGGCTTTATAACGATACCCTTCTCACCATAAATCTCTCTTCCATTTTTCAACCTTCCGACACTCTCACGGCAGAAATTTTTTATCATGGTCAGCCGGTTATCGACCCTTCAGGCTGGGGTGGTTTTTATTTTTCCAACGATTCGCTTTATGCCTTCAATCTCGGCGTAGGTTTCGACGACAATCCGCATAACTACGGACGGGTTTTCTACCCATGCTTAGACGATTTTCACGACCGCGCTACCTATGATTTTTTTATAAAAACCAAAATCGATAAAATGGCCGTTTGCAACGGCTCACTCGAAAATGTTCAAGTCGATACAATTGCCAACACCAAACAATTTCATTGGAAAATGACTAATACCATCCCTTCCTATTTGGTAGGTTTGGCTGTTGGACCATATCAGGTTGTGGCTGATACGTTTAATGGCATTCTTGGAGCCATTCCGATAGCCATTTATGTGCCTTCTAATAAAGTTACTGCTGCCCAGAATTCCTTTGCCCGCTTAAAGCAAATTCTGTCGGCATATCAATGGGCTTATGGTCCGTATCGCTGGCAACGTGTTGGTTATGTGGGAGTTCCTTTTGGTTCGGGAGCCATGGAACACGCCACAAATATTGCCCTCGGATTGGGCTTTATTGATGGCACGAATAGCTATGAGTCGCTCATTGCCCACGAACTTTCGCATCATTGGTTTGGCGACTTAGTAACAACAAACTCAGCTCCCGAGATGTGGATAAACGAAGGCTGGGCGGTTTACAGCGAATCCATTTACAAAGAAATATTGGATGGCAAAGCAGTAGCTGATGCTGAGCGCCGTGCCTTGCTGAAAAATGTGATTCAACGCGCCCATTTAGACGATGGCGGATACTGGTCGTTGGACAATTTGCCCCATTTAGTCACCTACGGCACTACCGCCTACGACAAGGGAGCCACTGTAGCTCACAGTCTTAGAGGCTATCTCGGCGACACTGTTTTCTTCAATACGATTCGCGCTTATTTTGCTCAAAATGCCTATTCCCATATTTCCAATGAAGGCTTCCGCGATTTTATTACTTCCCAATCCGGCATCAATATGATGGACTTTTTCGATGGATGGGTTTTTCAACCCGGATTCACGCATTTTTCTGCCGATTCTTTCAAAACCACCCAAATGGGCACTGATTTTCTTTCGACTGTTTGGATGAAACAAAAGCTTTCCAATAAAAACAATCCCGTAAATTCAAACCGCGTTTGGGTGCGCTTTGCTGATGATAACTGGAATTTTGCCGATCGCATGATGGAATTTTCAGGTTTTACAGGCAGCGATACCGCCCATCTAAGTTTCAATCCTACCATGGTTTTTGTCGATCCAAACGCTTTTCTTTCCGATGCTACAACGGACTATTACGAAGTAGTCTATGATGCAGCATTGCATAATTTTTCCGATGCTTATTTCAAGGCAGATGTGCAACAAATTACCGATTCGGCACTTCTATTTGTTACGCATCATTGGGTTGAGCCCGACACTGATGGCACCAACCTGACCGGCCTACATATCAGCAAATCAAGATATTGGACTGTTGATGGTATTTTTCCGCAAGGATTTAATCTCACCGGACAGTTTTTCTACAGCAAATACTCGGAATTGGACGATGAAATCATCTTAAACAGTTTTGACTCCCTCGTAATTCTGTATCGCCCTTCCGCAGGCCATCCGTGGCAATCGGTGCCATTCACCAAGCAAGGCATGTGGGCTACAGGATGGATTCATGTTCCAAACTTGCAAAAAGGTCAATACGCAATTGCCATGTGGGAGGCTCAATATGCAGGATGGGCAAAAACGCACCAAAACGCACCAGATTTGTTGATTTTTCCAAATCCAAGCTCAAGCGATTTTTCCATAAATATCGCATCGTCAAGTAGTTGGACAATGCAAATATTAGATGTAAATGGACGTTTAGTTTATTCGCATGAAGGCAAAGGTTCAACGACCTTGAGAATTGCTGATGAAGTGATTCCTTCTGCCGGAGTTTACCAAATTGTTCTGAAAGACTTCCATAGTTCGGCGATTATTTCAAAGAGAATGGTGAAAATAAATGAATAAATGATTTTTAAAGCTGGGATATTGGTTTGTTTTTTTACGGCATTTTTTCTATTTGCCTTGGAAACGTACAGTCAAATCAGCCCTCAAATTGTGTTTCCAAACGAAAACAATGGTGATAAATCAGGGGCAATCCTTGTATTAGAAGACAGTATCTATTGCAAATCCTCCCCAAACGGTTTTGGAAATATTCAAGAAATTGCAGCATCCCGAACTGATAGCAGCCAATTAGAAAAAGAACATAATTCTGTTTGGTACAAGATTATTGCGAAAGAAGATGGATTGATGGAGTTTGTGATAATTCCGGAGCAAATAATGGATGATTATGATTTTATGCTTTTTCTATACGACTCAAAAACCAAAACAACTCAAGCTGTTCGGGTGAACAAGGCGCGCAATAATACCAATCAAAAAAGCCAAACAGGATTGCGTAAAAAAGTCACGAGAAACTTTGTTGGGGAAGGGCCTGGAGATGGATTTTCGGCGGCTCAAGAAGTGAAAAAAGGGCAAGTTTTCTATTTGCTTATCGACAATGTTTATTCCGGCGGCAAGGGACATAGTTTGATTTTCAGTTGGGAATTTAAGAATCAAATCCCTGAAAAACAAGGATATAACTTGAGTTTATTAATTAAGGACAAAGAAACCGACAAACCGATGGAAGCGGATGTAGCTTTCATACGCAGAAACTATGCGAAAGCGGACGACACTGTTTTTATGGGAAAGGGATTCCACTTTTTCCTGCCGATGGACAGCGGGGCTACATATATAATCAAGGCCAAAGCCGACAGTTTTTTGATTGCCCAAAATGAGTTTAAAGTCTATCAATCCGACACTTTTAAAGAAGTCGTTATTCCCCTTCAACGCGTTTCTATTGGGAAAATAATCACCCTTGAAAACATTTATTTTGGGGGCGGCTCGGCGGTGATGCTTCGCAAAAGTCTCAATTCGGTGAAAGAATTGGCTCAAACTCTCGAAGATAATCCAACCCTACAAATCGAAATTCAAGGCCATGTAAATCAGCCGTTTAACCAAACCAAACGAAACAAAGAATCCTACTATCAGGATCTTTCGGAAGCAAGAGCCAAAGCGGTTTATGATTATCTGATAAAACGAAAAATTGATCCTTCAAGGCTGAGTTATAAAGGATTTGGTTATTCAAAAATGATATTTCCTTATGCTAAAAACCCAACTGAAGAGCAACAAAACCGAAGGGTAGAAATTTTGGTGATGGAAATATAAATGGAGTCCTATTTTTATACACCAATTAATTTTTACTTTTGCAGCCTAATATTATAAAACATAGAAAGATGGCAAGCATCCACAAAAACCTTTCCGAATATAGAGAAACTGAGCTAAAACTATATCCCGAAACGACTATTTCCATTGTAGTCTCCGAGTGGAATATACAAGTGACACAAGCACTTTTGGAGGGGGCAATTGGCACTTTAACCGACAAAGGAGTAAAGGAAGAAAATATCAAAGTCAAATATGTTCCGGGTACTTTTGAGTTGGCTCTTGGCGCACAATGGATGGCCGAATATACGGATGCTGAGGCTATTATTTGTCTCGGTTGCGTCATTCAGGGCGAAACGCGCCATTTTGAGTTCATCAGTCAAGCAGCAGCAAATGCCATTGCAAAGGTAGGCCTCGACTATCATTTGCCCGTAATTTTTGGCGTTCTGACTACCGACACGGTGGAGCAAGCCCACGACCGTTCAGGAGGAAAGCATGGAAACAAAGGCAGTGAAGCAGCAATTACTGCCCTGAAAATGATAAGTTTAGAACACGAATTATTTGAGGAAGATTACGAAGAAAATAATGAGTAAACGCTTGAAAATTGTTTTCATGGGCACACCGGAATTTGCGGTAGCCTCTCTAAATCAAATACATAAAAGCCGACATCAGGTTGTGGCTGTTGTTACTGTGCCGGATAAACCGGCAGGCAGAGGACAAAAAATCCATGAATCGGCTGTAAAAATTTACGCTCAAGAAAACAACCTACCTGTGCTTCAGCCCGAAAAACTAAAGAATCCTGAATTTGTTCAGCAACTTAAAAGCTTGGAAGCCGATGTTTTTGTTGTGGTTGCCTTTCGCATGCTGCCCCGCGAAATTTGGAGTCTTCCACGTTTTGGCACCTTCAATCTCCACGCCTCTCTGCTACCCCAATATCGAGGTGCTGCTCCCATCAATTGGGCCATTATCAACGGAGAAAAAGAAACCGGCGCCACCACATTTTTTATTGATGATAAAATTGACACCGGAAAAATTATCCTCCAAGAAAAAATACCTATCGGCGAAAATGAAACCGCCGGTGAACTTCATGATCGACTGATGATTAAAGGTGCAGATTTGGTTGTTGAAACCCTCTACAAGATTGCGTCAGGTGAAATAGAGACTACAAGTCAGGACGAATTTCAGGTGGCTGAATTGGCGATGGCGCCAAAAATTTTCAGACAAGATTTAAAAATTGACTGGACAAAAACGGCCAAAATAATTCATAATCATATTCGAGGACTCAGTCCTTATCCGGGGGCATTCACCGAAATTTTGGACGGCGAAAACAACCATTATTCGTTAAAAATATTCAAAGCATCCATAGCTGATGATACCGAAATAACCAACTTGAATGTCGGACAAATAAGAGTTATCGGGCAAAACAAACTTCTTGTTGGCACTGCTGATCGCCCAATTTCCCTCGAAATTGTGCAGTTAGAGGGAAAAAAACGACTACCAATCACCGATTTTCTACTCGGTTTCAGAAAGATTGAGCAATCAAAAATGATATAAAATATCAATTTTGTAACTATTTGAGTCCTATTTTGTTATAAAAACCTATTTCTTTAAGAGAAAAAATCGGCAGTTATTAACAAAACCGGTAAATTATCAACAATCCCAATAGAATCAAGGGTTTTCGTTTGCACACAACGAATTCTTAATTATATTTGCCCGTCTAATTGAAATCTAACCAAAAATTAATCGTATGAACAAAACTCAACTTATCGAAGCAATGGCTTCAGGCGCAGGATTATCGAAAGCTGACGCCAAAAGAGCATTAGAATCATTCATCAGCGCAACTGGCGAAGCATTGGCAAATGGCGACAAAGTAAGCCTTGTAGGATTTGGCTCATTTGGTATCTCCGAAAGAGGTGCCCGCAGCGGACGTAACCCACAAACTGGTGCAACTATCGACATCCCTGCTAAAAAAGTTATCAAGTTTAAAGCCGGTGCTGAATTGACGGCTAATCTTAAGTAATGTAACTTTGTAGTGTAAAAAGGCTTTTAAGGGCAACCTCGAAAGCCTTTTTTATTTGTTCTGTCGTGTAAAAAATAAATATGTATTGTTATGGATTTAGAAGTTAAACGCGCATTAAAAAACTATTTATTCGAGGTTTTAACAGATAATAAACGCGATTTATTTGAAAAAAACATCGAAAATAGAACGCGTCATCTTACCGTAGTTTTAGAAGACATCTTTCAGCCCCATAATGCCAGTGCCGTTTTGCGTTCAGCAGATTTGTTCGGGGTGCAAGATGTTCATATTATCGAAAATAAAAACCAATACAATATCAACCCTGATGTGGTTGTCGGATCCAATAAATGGATAAATTTATATCAATACAATCAATTAGAAAACAACACCTTAGATTGCATCAAGTCGCTTCGAGAAAAAGGCTATATTATTGCAGCAACCACCCCCTACAATAAAGATATCAACCTTGAAGAAATGCCGGTACATCACAAAACTGCCTTTCTTTTTGGCACCGAGTTGACCGGATTAAGCGAAATCGCCCTTCAACATTCGGATGTTTTTGTCAAAATCCCCATGTACGGTTTCACCGAAAGCTTCAATATATCCGTGTCTGCCGCCCTAACTATGTATAGTTTTTCGCAACGAATGCGCCGCAATAATATTCTGTGGCAACTAACGGAAGAAGAAAAAATTGACATTCAGATTCAATGGGCAAAGAATACAATTAAAGAAGTGGAATTGATTATCAATAGGTTTATGGATACTTTATAATAAATAATTAAAAAGTTATATCAACTTCTTGCAAATTTTGTCATTCACGCTATTCCAATTTTCGGACTCCTAAAAAACGTCAGCCCTCAAATTTTGGCACCTTTCGAAAAACAAGGCGGTCGCATGAATGAATAGTTTTTGTAGTTTTGAATCTTTCAAAATTAGAGACGATTGAAACCAAAACATCTCTTTCTTATTTCGATTATGTTTTGCCTCAGCTATTTTGGTTTAGGTCAATCCAAACCTCTTTCGCCTCCTTCGGGCAAATTCTTTCCAAACTCCGACACCATTCAACTCGACAGCCTCACCCTCATTCCGGGCTCGGTGATTGTTTGGCTCAACGATAGCATTCTGTCAACTTCCAGTTACTCTGTGGATTATACTTCTTCCAAAATAATTTTCCATACGAAACTTCCGGTCGAAAAAGTCTATATTCAATACAAAACCTACCCGATTAATTTCTACAAAAAACACTATCACAAAGACCCAAAACTTCTCAAAGATAGTTTTCCGTTTCAAAATCCCGATTACTTATTTCGACCGGCAAAAAATCCTAATTCAGATTTTACAGGCTTGAGCAGTTTTGAAAAAAGCGGAAATATTACTCGCGGCGTCAGCTCAGGAAATAACCAAAACCTTTCGGTGATTAGCGATTTGAATTTGCAACTGAAAGGAAAAATAAGTTCGGATATTTTACTAACTGCTTCAATTACTGACAATAACATCCCAATTCAACCGGAAGGAAACACCCAACAGTTGCAAGATTTCGATCAGGTTTTCATTCAATTGACCCATCCCAATTTCTCGGTTATTGCCGGAGATTTTGTGATGAATAGTCAAGACCGCAACTTCCTGAAATACACTAAAAAATCACAGGGTGCTCTCGTGAAAGCCCGTTTTTCGGAAAGCGAAAAGTCACAACTCACTGCATATTCCGGCGCCGCCATTGCCCGTGGAAAATACAACCGATATAAGTTTCAAGGCATCGAAGGCAATCAGGGACCTTATAAATTGCAGGGGGCAAACAACGAGCGATACCTTGTAGTTTTGTCGGGAACAGAGCGTGTTTTTATGGATGGCCAACTTTTAACACGCGGCGAATCAGAAGATTACATCATAAACTATAATACTGCCGAGATCGTTTTTATGCCTCGGGTTATCGTTACTAAAGACAAGCGTTTTGAGGTGGAATTTGAATATAGCGAGCAAAATTATAGCAGGGCAATGCTCTCAGGCGGCATTGGTTATGAAAGAAAAAAGGGTGCCCTTCATTTCGACTTTTACTCCGAAACCGACATGAAAAACCAACCTATCGAACCCTTGAGTGATGAAGCCAAAACCATTTTATCCTTAGCCGGAGATAATCTGACCAACGCCATCATTTTTTCAGCCGACAGCACAGGATATAATGGCGACCGAATCATGTATCGCATGACCGACAGCTTAGGCTACGACTCGGTTTTAGTTTTTTCGACCGACCCGACAACGGCAATCTATCAAGCAAGTTTTAGTCTTGTAGGCCAGGGAAATGGCGATTATATCATCGAAAATACCGCCGCAAACGGTAAGGTTTATCGGTGGGTAGCTCCGCAAAATGGAATCCGACAAGGCAACTACGCGCCGGTTCGGCTCTTAGTGCCTCCAACAAAAAAACAAGTTTTTACGATTGGCGGAAGTTACCGATTGACAAAAAATACAGAACTCAGCAGCGAACTTGCACTTTCGGTGAACGATTTAAACAGCTTTTCGTCTTTGAATTCCAATGACAATCAGGGTGTTGCTGCTAAACTGTCCATCACCGATAAACGACCGATTTTTAAAAAAACTAAAAAATGGGAAATTATCGGCAAAGCAGGCTATCAGTTTTTACAAGATTATTTCAAACCTATCGAACGCATTCGCACTATTGAGTTCGACCGGCAATGGAATGGGCTATCGAATCAGGTGGGCATGGTCGAGCATTTGATGTTTGCCGGACTAAATTTGAGAAACCCGAAAAAGAACGGCATTGGTTACGAAATACAAAATATGTGGCGCAACTCGGCAAATCATGGTATGCAACATAAAGCTTCGGGAAAAATGGCTAACGAAAAATGGAGTGCCAATGGCAGCATGGTTTATTCCAATATAATCTTCAATGATGCCTTCACTTCATTTCTAACGCATCGCGCTGAACTGCAACGCAATATAAAATGGGTTAATGTTGGAATCAGGGAATTTTCGGAGCAACGAATACTGCGCGATAGCAGCGACAGATTTCTTTTGCCCGGCAGTTTTCATTTCTCCGAATATGCAGCGTATTTCCGCTCCGGCGACACCAACAAACTTAGCTTTCACGGTGAATACAAATACCGCATCGACCGGAACACCGACAGTTTGAAATTTCGTGATGAAACCTACGCCGGAGATTTTATTGGAGGTTTGGATTATCGAGTCTCACGAAATCAAAGTCTTAAACTCTTAGTTACACGGCGTCAACTTCTAATTGCCGACACAGCCTTTTCGACCATAAAACCCGAAAAAACCACGCAACTGAGGTTCGACTATCGCTTGACCGCCTTTCGTAATATTATCAGAATCAACAGCTTCTATGAAACCAACTCCGGTCTTGAAGCAAAACGCGAGTATAGTTATATCGAAGTGGCAGCAGGGCAGGGCGTTTACAGTTGGATAGATTATAACCAAAACGGCATCAAAGAATTGAACGAATTTGAAATAGCCGCTTTTCAGGATCAAGCCAACTATCTGAGGATTTTGCTGCCCTCTTCCGAATATATTAAAACTTATGGAAGCCGATTTAATCTGAATTTGATTTTGAATCCTGCAAGGAATTGGCAAAATAGTGAGTCGTTTATTCTGAAATCCCTAAGCCGATTTTCTAACAATTTGGTATTTAATGCTTTGCTAAAAACAACCTCAGAAGATTTTACCACACGCATCAATCCCGTGGTGGTTGACCTAAACGACAGCAGTTTGGCCAATGTGAGTTCGTTTTTTCGCAACACTATGTTTTTTAATCGCGGAAATCCAAAATTCAGCGGAGAATGGAATTATAATTACACCCTGAATAAAATGTTGATGGTGAACGGCTATGAAGGTCGCCGATTGCAGAAAAATGAGCTAAGACTTCGATGGAATTTAAGTAGAAATATCATGGTGGAAGCCGAGGAGCAATTTGGGATAAAATCGGCTTTTTCGGACTATTTCGACAGTCGCGATTTTCTGATTGATTTTCGAACCACAAAAGGTAAAATTTCCTACCAGTTTAATAAATATTTTCGGGTGATTAGCGAATACAGTTTCACCAAAAAACAGAATAAAGCCGGAATAATTGGTGAAGAAGCTATTGGAAACCAGTTAACTATTTCGGCAAAAATCAACAGCCCTGAACGTGGCAGCCTAACCGCTTTGGCATCGCTGATACAGTGGGATTACAACGCTGTTGCAGGCAATAGTATTGGGTTTGAGATGTTGGAGGGATTTCAAACCGGTCGCAACTATCGTTGGAATCTGGCCTATAACCGAACCTTAATGTCGAATTTGCAGTTGACGATTTTCTACGATGGAAGAGCTTCCATAGGGGCCAAAACCATTCACACCGGAAGCGTTCAGCTTAGAGCTTATTTTTAAGGTAGTAATATGATAATGTGGTTCCCGTACAGTGGTCGGGAGCGGTAATGTGATAATTGGGCTTTGTTCTG
>JAFGWF010000029.1 GCA_016937295.1 Bacteroidales bacterium | reverse complement strand
TAACCTCAATGATTAATGATAGAGCACGAGTTTACAAAGGTGGTTCATGGCGTGATGGTCAATATTGGTTATCTCCGGGTGCACGCAGATTCTTAGATGAATCTCAAGAAACGGATTTCATCGGTTTCCGTTGTGCGATGACTCGTGTAGGTAGTCCAATAGGAAATTATTAAAGAAAAGCTTAATATAAAAAAAAGAGGCTGATATTCAGCCTCTTTTTTTATCTTAAAACAACATCCATATTCCTTGCAAGATTTTGAAAAGCTTTATTAACTAATTTGTCAATCTGTTGATCAGTTAAAGTCTTTTCCTCATCTTGTATAAACAAGCTTACAGCATAAGATTTCTTGCCATCATCTATTCCTTTGCCTTCATAAACATCGAAAAGAGTAACTTGTTTAATTAGCTTATTATCAGTTTTATAAATTAAATCTTCAATAGTTTTATAGGTTGTGTTTTTATCTACTAACAAGGCCATATCCCGACGAACTACTGGAAATCTTGAAATTGGATGATATTGTGATGGAAAATCTTTTAATATTGAAATAAGATTCGTCCATTCTATGTCTGCATAGAAAACCTCATTTTTAATATCAAAATATTTACGTAAGTCCTTGCTGATAGCTCCTAATTTAACAATTTCTTTTGATTTATAACTAAGTTCCAAGTAATAATCAAAGATGCCTTCTTTGGTCTTTTCTTTTAAAATAATCTGTTCAATTTTAATATTTAATCTCGAGAAAATGGAGAAGATAATGGACTTAAGTGTATAAAAATCAACGTTTTGTTCCTTGTAACGCCAGTTTTCTTCCATTTCTGCCCCTGTGACAATCAGCCCTAAATGTTCTTTCTCGTCAATATATCTCACTTGATCAACATTTTCCCCTTTCTTTTTATAATGCTTTCCTATTTCAAACAACTTTAAGTTTTCATTTTTGTAGTTTAAATTGTGTTTAATTGTTTCCAACAAGCCAAAGACGAGGTGCTGCCTTAAAATATTCAACTCCGAACTAAGGGGGTTAAGTATTTCGATGCTGTTTTGTGATTCAAACTCTGAAAGATTATAGTAATCTGATTTTGATAATGAGTTATTCATAGCCTCATTAAAACCTTTAGAGGCTAAAAAGTCGGCTACAAGGTTATAGATTTGGTTTTTGTCCGGGAAATTCCTGTAGGAAAGCGACGATTTTAGTTGGTGGTCAACGTTGATATTGTCAAATCCATAAATTCTAATTATCTCTTCAATTACATCGATTTCTCTCGTAACATCTACTTTATTGGTTGGGATTTCAACCAAAATACCTTCCGTTAAAACTTCTACAATTCCAATTTCTAAATCAGATAGTATTGATTTTATGGTATCCTCTGGAATTTCCTGCCCAATAACCTTTTTAATGTTTTCAAAATTTAATTCAATGCGCTGATTTGTTTGTTTCTCTGGATAAACATCCATAATATCTCCGGCAACAATTCCATTGGTGATTTCTGAGATTAAAGCAACTGCCCTTTTAAGCGCATAAACCGTAATGTTTGGATCAGCTCCACGTTCAAAACGAAAGGAGGCATCTGTTTTTAATCCATGGTTTTTTGATGTTTTTCGGATAGATACCGGATTGAAATAGGCAGACTCTATAAAAATATTTGTTGTTGTCTCTTGAACCCCACTTTCAAATCCTCCAAAGACACCGGCGATACACATTGGTGTGGAATCATTGCAAATCATCAAGTCATTATGACTTAACTTTCTTTCCACTTCATCAAGTGTTTTAAATTTATACCCTTCATCGACTGTCTTAATTACTACTTCTTTTGAAGTTATTCTATCATAGTCGAATGCGTGAAGAGGATGTCCTGTTTCGAGTAACACATAATTAGTAATGTCAACAATATTATTTATAGGTCTCAATCCCAACGATTTAATTTTATTTTGCATCCATTCAGGAGAGCTTTCAACTTGGATTCCGGCTACTGTTATTCCGGTATATCGAGGACAAAGATTCTGGTTTTCAATCCTTATATTTATCGGTAATTCGATATTACTCTTTTTAATTGATGGTGTTACAGGAAGAATTAATTTGTAATCCTTATTTCGATGATGATTTAATAAAGCTACTAAATCTCTAGCTACCCCGATATGCGATGTTGCATCAGCTCGGTTCGGAGTAATTCCTATTTCAAAAATGTAGTCCTCATAAATGTTGAAATGTTTTTTTGCTTCGCTGCCCGGTACTAAATTTTCGTCCAAGACCATAATGCCGTCATGTGAATTGCCTATACCTATTTCATCCTCAGCACATATCATCCCCTCAGAAACTTCTCCTCTAATTTTGGATTTCTTTATTTCAAATGGTTCTCCATTTTCACTGTAAAGAGTTGTTCCAACTGTTGCTACAACCACTTTTTGACCTTTAGCTACGTTAGGAGCACCACAAACTATCGGCAATTCTATTCCGTCACCGATATTAACTTTTGTTATGCTTAATTTATCTGCATTTGGATGTTTTTCACATTCTATAACTTCTCCGATAACTAAGCCATTTAAACCGCCTTTTACCGACTCATATTTTTCAATTGCTTCAACTTCCAATCCACCGTTCGTTAACAATTCGGCAACTATTTGGGGCTTCTCGTCAAATCCTATCAAGTCCTGAAGCCAATTATACGATATTTTCATGTTATAATGATATTTTGAAATTATATAGGTTATTCATAATCAATGAAATAATATTGAATATTAATTGCTTTGTGAATAAACAGTCGGCAAAATTACGGAATAATCAGCCCATATCATTAACTAATTTTACTCCAGTCGAAACTTGATTTTTGGTTTTGAACTAAATGTTGTCTAATTGGGAGATTTTCTTGAAGAAGAAGGTTGGGATCGTTTGATAGAATCGTTTCTGCCGAATTTCTGGCAGCTCTTAGTATATTCTCATCTACAGCGATATCCGCTAATTTTAAGTTAAGAAGTCCACTCTGTTTTGTTCCTCCTAATTCCCCCGGACCTCGTAACTTTAAATCCATATTGGCAATTTCGAACCCGTTATTTGTTCTTACCATGGTCTCTAATCTGGTTTTGGCCTCTTTTGAAAGTTTGCCTTCACTCATTAAAAAACAATACGATTGTTCTTTCCCTCTGCCAACTCTCCCTCTTAACTGATGAAGTTGGGACAAACCAAATCTGTTTGCGTTTTCAATGACCATTAATGTGGCGTTAGGAACATCAACCCCCACCTCAATTACGGTTGTTGAAACGAGAATATGGGTTTTACCCTCACTAAACAGTTTCATTTCATATTCTTTTGCTGAAGGATCCATTTTTCCATGAACAATACTCAACCTATAGTCGGGTAGGGGAAAGGATCGACTAATTGCCTCATATCCTTCTATAAGGTTTTTTAAATCAAGGGTTTCCGATTCTTCAATCAAAGGATAAACGATGTAAACCTGCTGACCCAAAGCGATAGTTTTTTTAATAAAATCAAAAACTTTGAGTCTTTTGGCTTCCGTGAAATGGTAGGTTTTTACCGGAATTCGCCCAATCGGCATTTCATTAATCACCGAATAATCTAAATCTCCATAAAGGGTCATGGCCATGGTTCGTGGAATTGGCGTAGCGGTCATAACAAGAATATCCGGTGGTATGGTGTTTTTTGACCAAAGCTTTGCACGCTGTGCTACCCCAAACCTATGTTGCTCATCAATGACTACGAATCCGAGATTAGAAAATTTAACAGTATCTTCGATAAGTGCGTGAGTTCCAATAATAATATGCAATTCCCCATTTTGTAAATTTTCATGTATTATTTTCCGATCGGATGTAGAGGTAGAACCTGTTAAAAGAGCAATATTTACAGGAAGTAGTTTTAATAGATTCGAAATTGTGTTGAAATGTTGGTTTGCAAGTATTTCTGTAGGCGCCATCAAAGCAGATTGAAAACCATTATCTGCTGCTATTAACATGGCCATAAGTGCAACTAAAGTTTTCCCACTTCCCACATCCCCCTGCAAAAGTCGATTCATTTGGTAGGTTTGCCCCATATCAAACCTGATTTCTTTAATTACTTTCTTTTGAGCATTAGTTAGCTCAAAGGGCAAATGGTTGTGATAGAATGAGTTGAATAGAGTTCCTACTTTTGAGAATTGGTGTCCTACTGATTTATTTTTTCTATTGAGACGAATTTTTATAATAGAAAGCTGTGTGAAGAAGAATTCTTCGAATTTGAAACGAGCAGCGGCCTTCTGTTGATAAGCCTCATTTGGCGGAAAGTGAATAAATCTATACGAATCTTTTCTGTTAAAGAGATTGTATTTTGCGATTATAGATTGTGTGAGGTTCTCAGGAATTACTGAGGAAATTCTTTCAAGAAGTGTTTCTGTAAGCTTTGCTATTCCTTTGGAATTAAGACCATTAGCTGTAGCTTTTTCTGAACTGTGATATACCGGAAAGAGTCCGGTCTGGTTTAAATTCTCATTTGTTAAAAGGTTAAATTCCGGATGATTGAAACTGAACTTATTGCCAAAAAGAATTGGCTTTCCAAAAATGATATATTTCGATCCAATTACAATTTTATCTTCTATCCAGTTTATTCCCTGAAACCATCGTAAAACAACCTGATCACCGTTTTGGTCTTCTAAGATAGCCGATAGTTTTTTTGTTTTCCCCTTTCCAATAGATGATTTATCGACAATTATCCCTTGTATTTGATAATAGCTATCTGCATCTTTTATCTCTTTTATGGCATTAATCTGACTTTTATCGACATATCTGAAAGGGTAGAAATCCAATAAATCCTGAAATGTATAGATACCAAACTCCTCATTAAGTACTTTACCTCGTTGAGGACCAACACCTTTCAAGTATGTTATTTCAGTTTGTAATAAATGGACGTCAGACATTATTTGGAATTTGATTGCATGGGATAAAAATAAAAAACTCTCCCTTTTCAGGAAGAGTTTTTATTGGAATTAAAAAGATTTTAATAATGCCAAAGGTCTTGTTC
>JAFGWF010000028.1 GCA_016937295.1 Bacteroidales bacterium | reverse complement strand
CTATTTCAAAAAGAAAAAATGGCTCTGATAAAATTAAGCCACAACACTGCAAGACATTTATAATACGGATGATGAATTGATTCAACTAGCAACAGAGTATGATTGTTTTCCAACGCCCGATTGAAAAGGTGTTAAGCATTTTTCTCTTAAAATAATTGATCATTTGTCATAAATTATATTCCTAAAATATTTAGATTTACTTTTTATTAAAGCTTAAACACAGTAATTATTTTTTCTTGAATTGCTTTATTTAGAATTTAACTAAAAATTGAGATCTGCATAGATACTCCTGATTAGTTCTATTTTAAGTCGTTTGATGCATCTATTCTTTTTGGGCCTTTAATTCAAAAACAAACGAAAATAAAACACGTGTAGCAAAAACCGATTTTAATAAATTTAAAAAACCACCAGACGCAATCGATGAAAACAAAGATTTATAAAAAGCTACGCTTTACATCCCCATAGGAATATATACGTTAACTTTAATTCTGATAAAGAAAATAGAAAAGAAAAAGGTAACTTCACACAAACGTCAGGTGCAATCAAATTACTACGGCAAATCCACGAAATAACAACGATAAAAATTCAAATTTGACGACAACAATATGCCTTTAAAAAAAGAACTAATTTATATTGACGGTAACAATAAAACCGATAATATCGTTTCTTGTCGTTTTATTGGTTTGGGCTACATGAAAGACAAATGTGCTATCAAATTTAAGAATAATAATACTGAATACTTTTATAACGCGAACAAAGTCAAAATAATAAAATCAGCTATTAACAGCGAAAAATCTAACAATTTATTTCAATATCTTAATCAAATTGCTGACACGGTCGGACTAACAACCGAAGAAGGAAAAAATATACTTGCTGATAGTTATTCAAGAATCACATTTATTCCCGAATATTCCATACTCACAAATTTTCTTAACAAGGTACAACCAACAGCAAATAATATTAGTAAACAAATTGAAATATTTCCGTTTGGGTTCAATGTAAGTCAAAAAGAGGCAGTGAATAAAGCGTTTAGTTCGCCTTTGAGTGTAATTGAAGGCCCTCCGGGAACAGGCAAAACACAGACTATCCTTAATATTATCGCCAATGCAGTTATGGATGGACAAAGTGTTGCAGTTGTATCAAGTAATAATTCTGCAACAAAAAATGTCTATGAAAAATTGCAAAAGAATGGAATTGAGTTTATTGCCGCTTTACTTGGAAATTCCACCAACAGACAAGAATTCATTGATTCTCAAATAGATATCCCAGATTTATCTCAATTCATTTTGTCAGACGAAAAAAAATTAAGCATAAAACAAACTTGTGAAAACCTTTTCAATCAACTTTCAGAATATCTTCGACAAAAAAACGAATTGGCATTATTAAAGCAAGAACTCGACAGTTTGATAACAGAATACAAACATTTTAAGGATGAAAATAAAATAGAAAATGACATTGATTTTTTTGAGAATACAACATCCGACAAAATACTTGCACTTTGGGTTGCCATTGAAAATTATTCATTAACCAATAAAAAACAAACTTGGTGGAGAAAAATCCTGTATTGGTTCAAATATAGTAAAAAGAAGAAAACCTTATTTGATATACCTACCGAAAAGGCTATTCTTATTTGTCAATCAAATTATTATCCTGTAAAAATTGAGGAATTGAAAAGTAGACAAAAATTTTTAGAAGTTTCTCTCGAACATTTTTCTTTTGATGACAAAATGAGAGAATATAGCCAGCTTTCAATGCAACTTTTTAAATCAAAACTTTGCAAAAAATATAATCGTAACCAACGAGATAGATATGAAATTAGGGAACTGCGTTCAAATTCGGAAAAATTCCTTAAAGATTACCCTGTAATTATGAGCACAACTTATTCATTACGAAGAAGTTTAGCCGAAGAAATAACTTATGATTTTGTAATTATTGATGAATCTTCGCAGGTCGATTTGGCAACAGGGGCACTTGCTCTTTCTTGTGCCAAACGAGCCGTAATTGTTGGCGACTTAAAACAACTCCCGAATGTAGTTGATAACAAAATGAAAGAAAAAACCGATGCCGTTTTTGATAATTTTTCCATTCCTGAATCATATCGTTATTCTAATCATAGTTTGCTTGCCTCGATTATCGAAATTTTCCCACACATTCCCAAAACTCTTTTGAGAGAACACTATCGTTGCCACTCTAAAATTATTGAATTTTGCAATCAAAAATTCTATGATAATCAACTTATTATACTAACGGAGTCTAAAAACGAACGAGAGCCATTAGTAGTTTACAAAACTGCGGCTGGTAATCACGCTCGTGAACATACAAATCAACGACAGATTGACATGATTATCAATGAGATTATTCCAAACGAAAAACTCGAAGGCATTGATTTGGGTATTGTTACACCGTATCGAAATCAAACAAATGCTTTGCAAAAAGCATTTAGCGGAACAAAAACCAAAGCCGACACAGTTGATAAATTTCAAGGAAGGGAGAACGATGTCATTATACTTTCAACTGTCGATAATGAAATTTCAGAATTTACTGATAATCCCAATCGCTTAAATGTGGCTATTTCGAGAGCAATCAAACAACTTATCTTGGTTGTGAACGGCAACGACAGAGATAAAGACAGCAACATTACGGACTTAATTCGTTACATTGACTATAACAATTTTTCCGTAAAGGAAAGTAAATTGCGTTCTGTTTTCGATTATTTATACAAAGGTTACGAACGAAAACGTGCTGAAATATTATCAAAAAATGAAAACAAATCCGATTTTGACAGTGAAAACTTGATGTATGTCTTAATCTCAAACACACTCAAACTGGACAAATTCTCAAAATATGATGTAGTTATAAACTTCCCTCTAAATGTTATTAAAGATTTTTCCAAGCTTACAGAAGAAGAGCAAAAATATGCACAACATCGCAATACACACTTGGACTTTTTAATTTACAACAAACTGGGTAAAAATCCGACACTTGCAATTGAAGTTGATGGGTATGAGTATCACAAAACAGGGACAAAACAAGCCGAGCGAGATATGAAAAAAGATAGCATTTTAGCAAAATACGAATTACCATTACTTCGTTTTTCAACGACAGGTAGCGGCGAGAAACAAAAATTGATAGATAAATTGACAAAAATAACAACATAACAGCAAATAGACTGCACCTAACACCGGCTCATAGACAATGGCGGGTGGATGCTCAATTCGCAGGCTAGTAACCTGCCCGAGTATTTTCTCAGTTGACAGGAAAGACTCACGCAAACCGCCACCACCCATAGCCCAAACCGTTGTGGTGCATTTGGTAAAAAAACAAACATTTTAACAAATTAAACGATGCAGAATTTTAATATACTAATTGTAGGAGCTGGTGTTGCCGGGCTAACCTGTGCCAACCTGCTTAAAAAGCAAGGAGCTCAATTTAAACTCATCGAAAAAGAGAGTTTCGACAATTTTAATGGTTCGGGTTATATGCTTGGTCTGCTTCCTTTGGGAGGAAGAGTTTTAACTGAATTGGATTTGGATAAAGAATACTTTGACCATAGCATGGAAATGGCCAACTATGAAATCCATAAGGAAAATGGAACCTTGAACAAGGCGTATTCACTTGATTTCATAAACAAAGAATATGGCTCTTACAGAGGTATTGGCAGAAAAGAGCTCATCGACATTCTGACCAAAAATATAGGTGTTGAGAATATTCAATTTGGCACTTCTGTCACCCAAATTCAACAAACAGAAAATACAGTCCATGTGAATTATTCTAATGGTAAAAAAGAAATATTTGATTTAGTAATAGTTGCAGACGGAATTCATTCCGATACCAGAAAATTGCTTTGGAATGAGAACGAATACAAATACTACGATACCGGTTGGGGAGGATGGGTTGCCTGGTTAGAAAATCAAGACCTGAACGTCTATAAGGAGTATTGGGGAGCCTCTTCATTTATGGGACTTTACCCTGTCAAAAACAAAATAGGAATCTTTCTTGGCGGACCAAATGATGCCGTAAAAAAACAAGGACTTAAAAGTTTTGCTGAAAAAATAAAAGATGAAATATTGCCTGAATTTGATGTCTTGCACAAATCCCTTGATAGGCTTGCTTCAACTGAAAATCCATTTTATTGGGAATTTCACGACTGCAGAACAAACGACTGGAACAAAGGAAATGTAATTCTACTTGGAGATTCCGCTTGCGGCTTTCTGCCAACAGCAGGTGTTGGCGCATCAATGGCAATGGATTCTGCATCAGCATTCGTGGACGAACTTTCGCGAACGGACAAGGAGCATATAGAATATGGAATTAAGCTATACATTAAGCGACAAAAGAAGAGAGTAGAGACGGCTCAGGAAGATTCGAGAAAATTGGCGAAATTAATGTTCGTTAAATCAGGTTTAATTGCTGGAGTTCGCGATTATGCCTTTCGATTTTATTCAATTAAACAATTGGCAAAAAATATAAGTAAAACGATTGAAGGATAAAAAAACGACTCCGCAACATTGGGCATAAAACTTAGGGCGCAAAGTGGTTTCCGAAAGTTCTGAGCATTTAGAAAACTTGTTTTCAGCGGACAAGTAAGCAGTTCCGAAATGACCCGCCCGGCCTGATCTTCCATCAGACTTCGGCGAGAGCTCAGTCGAACACTGATGGATTGAACAAAAAAAGTTTATCCCGGATAAACCTTTGGATTGCATAATTTATGGTCGGGAGACCACCTGTTTGAAAAAGCTTAATCCGGAGATTAAGCTTAGCGGGGGGATCTGCATAGATACTCCTGATTAGTTCTATTTTAGGCAGTTTAATACAACTATTCGTTTTGGGCCTTTAATTCAAAAACAAACGAAAATAAAACACTTGTAGCCAAAACAATTTTAATAAATTTAAAAACCCATTAGACGCAATCGATGAAAACAAGGATTTATAAAAAGATACGCTTTACATCCCTATGGGAATGTAAACGTTAACTTAAATTCTGATAAAGAAAATATAAAAGTAACAAGTAACTTTACACATACGTTGTAAGCCATTTAAAAACTCCTCATTTATGAATGAGAAACTGAAACTAGAAATAGTAAATGTTGATTGGAATAATTGCGAAGAAATAATAAATTTCTACAAAAATAATATCCACTATTTTAGAAACGACTCTTCTAAATATCATTCATGCATTAACAGGATAAACAAACGAAAATGAGTTATTTGTACTATACACTTTGGCAGCTTTTTAAGAGAATAAAAACAAATGATATGCCTGCAACAAATGCAATGATTTTTATTAGTATTTGTCATTTTTTAAACTTATCACTTATATTTATATTTTTAACATACTATTCACTTGAAAAGATTTATTTCTCATCAAAATCTGAAATTTATTATTTTACAATACCAATTGGTTTAATTATTTATTTACTTAATTATTACACTTTATATAAGAAAAGGGATGAATTTTACGAGAAACATAAGAACGAAACTAATAAACAAAAAACTATTGGGAAAATAATATTGGCACTTTATGTAATTGGCTCTGTTGTTTCAGCTCTTTACTTTGGGTCGAAGTATAGTTTATAAATTATGCAATAGTGTAAAAAGCTTGTCCCCTGCTAATGCTCGATTCTATGGTGTGGAATATTGGATAAAGCACAAGACGGAATTGACCTGAATTCCAAATTAAAACTAAAATTAGAATTAATTTTTTTCGGGATTATGGCATCAGGCTTTTACGCCAATTCAATAAAGAGGTTAATAGGGAAATATTTAATTATAAATAAAAACGGCTTACAACAAAGGCTCATATGCAATAGCGGGCGCAGTCGGGAGCTTGGCTTCTCGACGATTCCTTATCGGTCGTGCCGACCGAAAACGAATCACCTTCGAAGCCGCTACTGCACATAGCCTTAAACGTTGGCAGCAATTAAAACGCACTCAAATCTGAATAGAAAATCACAACGCTTTTTATAACAATATTCATTTTGACTTTTTCATCTTGTAATATAAAACACAACGAATAAAGACTTTCCATGAGTTTAATGATTATTCCAAAGACCGGCAAATTTTTAAATCAGGCTTTTAAAATGATAAAAATAAAGGATAAAAAACTGTAACCATTTATTCATTTAATTGTCATTAGGTTGACCATTCTATAATTCTAAAGATTATGAAAAAACACAAACAGCTTATCCAATGGATAAATATCCAAATCAAAGCGATTACACCGGGAAAGAATGCAGTAAAGGGTGCTGCATTGGGCTTGCTCACAGTAACAGCACTACTTTGGCTAGTATACGCTATTCTCGATTATATAAAAATTAAGGATGAATGGGTCTTTTTATTTTTCCTGGTCTTCGTTCCTGCCGCTATCTTGTCAGGCTTTCTGATCAGATGGATGCTCAAATCTTTAAATAATATACCGGATTTTTACAAATTGGCGCTCTTCATCGTATTGCCAATGCTGATTATTATGAGCTTTAATTGGATGATAACGGCAGCAATTCTTATTCTGGCCTCACTGGGTGGAGCTGCAGTGCTCGTCCTAAAAAAAACCGGATTCAAAAATTTATCAATTGCAAAAAAGGGAATTACAATCCTGGGAATAATCATTGGATTTGGTGGCTTCATTGCCGGTGGAATTCTATATACTCAAAGTGGTTTTGAAGTGGATCCGATTGCAAATGCGGCATTATCCACGGCATCAAATATTCAACAAATAAAGGCGGTTTCTCCAGCCGAAAAAGGGCCTTATTCTGTAAAAACACTAAGCTATGGCAGTGGAAAGGATTTACACCGAACCGAATACGGCCCGGAAGCAGATATTAAAACCGATTCAGTTAACGGCCTGGCATTTATCGATAATTGGGATGGCTTTGGAGGTTGGTGGCGCGAAAAATACTGGGGATTCGATTCCAGATCTCTACCAATAAATGCACGGGTTTGGTATCCTGAAGGGGAAGGTCCTTTTCCTTTGGCATTGATTGTCCACGGAAATCACAGCATGCAGGATTATTCTGATCCCGGCTATGAATATCTTGGTGAACTGCTAGCTTCAAGAGGAATTATCCTGGCCTCTGTGGATGAGAATTTCATGAATGGGTCCTGGTCAGATATTTTTGGCGGGTTAAAAAAAGAAAATGATGCACGGGGATGGTTATTACTCGAACATTTAAAGCTATGGCATAAGTGGAACAAGACAAAGGATAACCTTTTTTACAAAAAGATTGACACAGCCAACATAGCTCTTATCGGACACTCAAGAGGAGGCGAAGCAGTTGCTCATGCTGCAATGTTCAATAAATTGCCGTTTTATCCGGATGATGCTTCAGTAAAGTTTGATTACAATTACAATATCAAGTCGATTGTGGCTATAGCTCCAAGTGATGGACAATATGAACCGGGAGGAAGCAGAACAGAAATTGAGGATGTCGATTATTTTGTAATTCAAGGAGCACAAGATGGGGATGTTAGCTCATTTATGGGTTCTCAACAATATGAAAGGGTTAAATTTAAAGACAGCCTTTATCATTTCAAATCGGGACTGTATGTTTATGGGGCCAACCACGGCCAATTTAACACAAGCTGGGGCAATACAGACGCAGGCATTATGGGTCTGCTAAATCTTAAACAGCTGATTTCTGCCAAAGATCAAATGAAGATTGCTGAAGTCTACATCAGTTCTTTCCTCGACATCACATTGAAAAATAAACGGGAATACCTGCCTCTGTTTATGGATGCAAGAAAAGGGAAAGACTGGCTTCCTGAAACGATCTACCTGAACCAGTTCGAGGATTCAAATTTTAATCCAATCGCTAATTTTGATGAAGACTTTGATTTGTCTACAACCACACATCATGATGGTATTGTGAATACAAAAAACTTATCTGTGTGGCGTGAGCAAGAGATAAATCTCAAATGGCAGAAAAAGGGAAGCAGAGCCCTTTTTATAGGTTGGAATTACGATCTTAAGAACGAAAAGAAATCGATAGAATCTGTTCCTGACTCACTGATTGCCAGCTATTCGATCAATCTATCTTCAACAGCTATTGATTCTTCTTCAGTTTTGGTTTTCTCAATGGCAGAATCTAAAGAATCTGCCAGCCCTAAATCAGCAGGGAAATGGGCCAAAAACAAAGGGAGCAAGAATACTAGCAAGAATAATAAAAATGAAGACCTTGATAAAGACAAGGATGAAAAAAAGGATGCTGAAGAAGACAAGCCTGAACCCAAAAAGCCCATAGATTTCACGATTCAATTGAGTAACGATTCCGGACAAACCGTCTCCTTTCCATTGAGTAAATTTTCTCCATTACAGAGAGTTATTGAAGTGATGATCAGGAAAACGGATTTCGTCAAGGATAACAAACAATCCGAAAAGGTGTTTCAAACATTCTTTTTTCCGGCAAAGGACTTTCAAAAAATCAATCCAAACTTTAATCTTTCCAACATTACAGATGTAAAATTTATTTTTGATAAAAGTGAAAGCGGGGTAGTCGTAATTGACAATATTGGCTTTATGAAGAGCTTATAATGTTATTTTTAAGGTGTAACAAATTCGACAGCTAAAATTGTATCAAAATAATCGCCCCGCCCGGCCTGATCTTCCGTCAGACTTCGGCGAGAGCTCAGTCGGACGCTGACGGACCGAACAAAAAAAGTTTGTCGCGGACAAAACGTTGGATTGCATACTTTATGGTTGGGAGACCACCTGTTTGAGGAAGCTTAATCCGGAGATTAAGCTTAGCGGGGGGTCGTGCCGACCGAAAACGAATCATCTTCGATGCCGCTACTGCACATAGCCTCAAACGTTAGCAATAATTGTGACCCGTCCTAAAATATGTATACACTAAATGTATCACATATGTATAAAAATGATGGAATAACCAGACGTTACAGCGAGAGTT
>JAFGWF010000027.1 GCA_016937295.1 Bacteroidales bacterium | reverse complement strand
GTTTCCGTAATTTCGGCTACAGGTTCAATTTCTGCCTCAGGTGTGTTTTCGGCTTCCACAGTTGTTTCAGATGGAGCTAATTTTTCGATGGCGCTTTCAGTTTCTTCATTAAGCACATTTGTTTCACCTGCATTTAATGCAGTTTCAGGTTCATGCTGAGCAGCTTGCTGTTCAACATTTTCGTTTAGAGTTTTGTCTTCCATTATAAAATAAATCAGTTAGTTAATACATGTCACAAAGACACGATGCATAGGTTTCAAAAAAGGTTCACCCTTTTTGTCAAAGGTTGCAAAAGTATAAATATTTTATTCTTATCCACTTATATTTACTCAATAGTTGCACTATTTCTTTGCCTTTTTCTATCATTCTCGTTTAAGAAAATTTTCCGAAGGCGCAATTTGGTAGGTGTTACTTCAAGGTACTCATCCACACGGATATACTCCATATATTCCTCTAAGGACATGCGCACCGGAGGTGCAATATTCATCTTTTCATCGCTACCGGAAGCTCTCATATTAGTAAGCTTTTTGGTTTTTATCACGTTGACTGTCAAGTCGTTTTGGCGAATATGTTCACCAATCACTTGACCCTCATAAATTGGGTCGCCGGAATCTACAAAGAATTTTCCTCTGTCTTGGAGCTTGTCGATAGAATAGGCAATGGCAACTCCGGTCTCAAGCGCAATTAATGCTCCATTTCTTCGAATTCCCAATTCTCCTTTCCAAGGCTCGAAACGTAGAAAACGATGTGCAATGACGGCCTCTCCTTCCGAAAGGGTGAGCAAAGTATTTCGCAGGCCAATAATGCCACGGCTGGGGATGATGAATTCCAAATGATTGCGGTCGCCTTTGATTTCAATATTCGAGATTTCGCCTTTTCGTTGAGTTATCACTTCAATCATTTTGCCGGCGAAAGCTTCAGGTACTTGAATAGTCAATGCCTCCACAGGTTCATGCTTCACTCCATCAATGGTCTTTATAATTACTTGAGGTTGACCTAATTGAAACTCGTAACCTTCACGGCGCATGGTTTCCACGAGTATGGATAAATGCAGAATTCCACGACCATAAACCAAGAAGGAATCGGCTACTGCTGTTTCTTCAACCAATAAGGCCACATTTTTTTCCGTTTCTAATTTCAACCTTTCACGAAGATTTCGAGAGGTCACAAATTTGCCTTCTTGTCCGAAAAATGGCGAGGTATTGATGGTGAAAAGCATACTCATAGTTGGCTCATCAATCAATACACGAGGTAAAGCCTCAGGCTGAAGCGAGTCGGCAACCGTATCGCCGATATCAAAGACTTCAAGCCCCATGATGGCGCAAATCTCACCACTTCCAACCGAAGTTTTGGTTTTTTCTTTTCCCAAACCTTCAAAGGTATATAACTCTTTGATAACCGATTTTACATTGGTTCCATCAGCACGCATCACCACCACCTCTTGTCCGGCTTTTACGCTTCCGCGATGAACTCTCCCAATGGCAATTCGTCCGGTATAACTGGAATAATCTAAGGAAGTGATACGCATTTGAAGTGTTCCGTCCTGTCTTACCGGCGGCGGCACAGATTCAACAATAGTGTCTAAAAGAAAGCTGATGTCGGAAGTAGGATTTTTCCAATCCGGCCCCATCCAACCTCCTTTGGCAGAGCCATATACCGTCACAAAATCTAACTGATCTTCGGTGGCATCGAGGCTAAACATGAGCTCAAAAACGGCTTCCTGAGCTTCGTCAGGGGTGCAGTTCGGTTTATCCACTTTATTCACTACCACAACCGGTTTTAAACCGATTTCCAAGGCTTTTGAAAGCACAAAACGAGTTTGCGGCATCGGCCCTTCAAAGGCGTCCACAATCAGCAAAACTCCGTCAGCCATGTTTAAAACACGTTCTACCTCGCCACCAAAATCACTGTGACCGGGAGTGTCGATGATATTGATTTTTACACCTTTATATCTTACCGACACGTTTTTGGATAATATAGTTATACCTCGCTCTCGCTCTAAGTCGTTGCTGTCTAAGATTAAATCTTGAACTTCCTGATTTTCACGGAATAACTGCGACTGATGCAGAATGCGATCCACAAGGGTTGTTTTTCCATGGTCAACATGGGCAATAATTGCAATATTTCTTATTTCTGTCATTTTCTTAAATTTCGGGCGGCAAAGGTAGCCTAATTTTGGTGTGTTCTACTATGTTTTTCAATCTATTATGTAATGTGATTTATGGCAGTTTTTTCTCTACTTTTGCCCAAATTTATTGAGAAAATGAACTATCTCTCCATTGAGAATTTGACGAAATCTTACGGCGAAAAAATCCTTTTTAGGGATGTGAGTTTTGGCCTCGAAGCAGGCACAAAAGCTGCCCTGATTGCTAAAAACGGCACCGGAAAAACCACCTTGCTCAATATAATTATGGGTAAAGATATACCTGACGGCGGCTCCATAACTTTGCGAAATGATATCACTGTAGCTTTTTTGCCTCAAGAGCCTCAACTTGATGAGAATTTGTCGGTGTTTGATGCCATTCTTTCCTCCGATACCAACTATGTTCGCGCGGTTCGAGAATATGAAAAAGCAGTAAATCAAGGGGATGCGGATTGTCTTCAAAAGGCTATAAGTCAGATGGATTTGGTCGGCGCTTGGGATTTTGAATATCGCGTGAAAGAAGTACTTGGAAAGCTGCGAATTCTGAATTTGGAAAAACGAATTGCTGAGTTGTCCGGTGGACAGAAACGTAAGATTGCTTTGGCAAAAGTGCTATTAGATGATATTGATTTTCTGATACTTGACGAGCCAACTAACCATTTGGATATCGACATGATTGAATGGATGGAAGGGTTTCTCCTCAAGCAAAATCTAACACTTTTAGTGGTGACCCACGACCGATATTTTTTGGATAATGTTTGCAATGAGATTTTTGAACTCGACCGTCAGCAAATTTATCGGTATAAAGGTAATTATGAGTTTTTTCTTGAGAAAAAGGCTGAACGTGAGAATGCAGAACGTCAGGAGGTTACAAAGGCTAAGAATCTTTATCGCACGGAATTGGAATGGATAAGGCGCATGCCTAAAGCTCGAACAACCAAATCGAAAGCTCGTATTGATGCTTTTGATGAACTTTCTGAAAAGGCTTCAAAACGACTTGAAGAAAAACGCCCTGAAATTAAAGTGAAGGCTCAACGAATTGGAACTAAGATATTGGAGATTAACAATATACATAAGACTTTCGATGGAAAAATGATAATCAATAATTTCTCTTACATATTCAAAAAAGGGGAGCGTATTGGAGTTGTGGGGCCAAACGGAAGTGGAAAGTCAACTTTTTTTAGGTTGATTATGAATCAGTTACGACCTGATATGGGCTCAATCGTTATTGGGCAAACGGTTGTTTTTGGCTATTTTTCGCAAAATTCAATACAGGTGAATGAAACAAAAAGAGTTATTGACCTTGTGAAAGAAGTGGCTGAAGAGATTCCGGTAGGAGAGAGCAGCACCATGAGTGCCAGCCTGTTTTTAAACTATTTTGGTTTCGACCACAATACGCAATACAATTATTATCAGAACCTTAGCGGAGGAGAAAAACGCAGATTGCAGCTTTTGTTGAGCTTGGCTCATAACCCGAATTTTCTGATTTTTGATGAGCCAACCAACGATTTAGACATCAGCACATTGAATATTTTGGAAGATTTTCTGAAAGGATTTGGCGGTTGCTTGTTAATTGCAAGTCACGACCGTGCATTTATGGATCAGATGGTGGACCATATTTTTGTTTTTGAAGAAGGTGGCAACATTAAAGATTATCATTCCAATTATAGCGAATATAGGCAGAAAAAAGCGCAAGAGCAAAGAGCTGAGGTTAGGCAGCAGCGCAATGAGGATCAAAGAGAAATAGTTAAGCCCAAGAAGAAAAAGCCTTCTTTTAAGCAGTTGAAAGAATTAGAGTCTATTGAACAGGAAATGAGCATTTTAGAGCAACGCAAAATGGAGCTTGCCGCGATACTTGCAGGAGGGACAACCGATGTGAATCTCATTCAGAAGGCTTCGATAGAGTTTAACGAGGTGGAAACTCGATTAGAAGAAATTATGTTGCGATGGATTGAATTGGAAGAGGAAATAGCAGAACTTGAAAAAGAGTAGGTATGAGGTATTTTGTAAAATTAAGCTACCGAGGCACCCACTATCATGGTTGGCAAATTCAACCAAATGGCATTACCGTACAAGAGGAATTGACTAAAGCATTTTCGTTGAAACTTTCTGAACCTGAGCTTATAATCACCGGAGCCGGACGAACTGATACCGGAGTTCATGCCCGAAACTTTTATGCTCATTTCGATACAAAATTACCAATAATTGACTTGGATGATTTGGTTGTTCAGATGAATAAATTCCTGTCGAAAGACATTACAATCCACCAAATTTTTCCGGTAATCGACCAAGCACATGCCCGATTTGATGCCCTAAGTCGAACCTACCGCTATTTTATCAGCACAGAAAAGGATCCGTTTTTTCAGGATTTTTCATGGTATGTTTATGGAAAATTAAACATTGAAAAGATGAATCAAGCAACATTTTATCTGCTTGGAGAACAAGATTTTACTTCTTTTTCGAAGCTGCATACCCAAACTAAAACCAATATTTGCACCGTAACAAAAGCAGTTTGGACTAAACATGAAACAAGTTTGGTTTTTGAAATCACGGCAGACCGGTTTCTAAGGAATATGGTCAGAGCCGTAGTAGGAACTTTGGTAAAGGTGGGCCGTGAACGAATTGCGCCGGAGGATGTTAAAGAGATATTGCTAGCGAAAAGTCGTTCCGATGCAGGGGAATCTGTTCCGGCAAAAGGGCTTTTTCTTGAGGATATTGGCTATGATTTTGAAAGATTGAAAAAGTGATAACCCTTCGACAAGCTCTGGGTGAATGCGGTAAT
>JAFGWF010000203.1 GCA_016937295.1 Bacteroidales bacterium | reverse complement strand
TCAAGGAAAACAACTTGTTATCGCTAGCTCCGGCGATGCCCTAATCGTGCTTAAGAATGAGTTTCCAAAGGCTGATTTTGTGGAACTGCCTGACTATAAAATAAGGTATTATTCCAGTTTGTTTTTGATAAATGCACTTCGCAATTTTGCAAACGTTAACCGTGCTGTTCGTTTAGAGAAAAAACTAATTGCCAAACTATTGTTGGATTCTGATTTTGATTTGATTATTTCCGATAACGCGTATGGTTGCTGTCATTCTGCGGTTAAATCGGTTTTGATAACGCATCAAGTTGAACCATCTCTCCCAATAAAAAATAGTGTTTTAAGGCGATTTGTTGTTAGAGCGTTTAAAAACAGATACTTGAAACCATTTAGCGAAATTTGGGTTCCTGATTTTGAAGGGCAGCAGAATTTATCCGGGGCTTTATCTCATAATCTAAATTGCTCCAAACCCATATTTTTTATTGGCCCGCAAAGTCGCTTTAAGGAGTTGTCGATTCAGGTTTTAGAGATTAAATATGAAGTTCTTGTCATTCTTTCAGGGCCTGAACCTGCCAGAAGTCTTTTCGAAAATCAAATCCTTTACCTTTTTAGGAATATCCCTTTCAAGGTTGCCATAGTAAGAGGAAAAGCGGAAATAATTGATTCGCAATTCGACAAAGTGGATGTTTTTGGTTTAGTAGATGCAGCTCAACTATTCAACCTTATAAATCAATCAAAATTAGTGATTTGTAGGGCGGGTTATTCGTCTTTGATGGATTTGTTCCTGCTAAAAAAGAAGGCCTTGATTGTGCCAACTCCGGGGCAACCTGAACAAGAGTATTTAGCTGAATATCACCAAAATTCCGAATTGTTTACTTCTGTTACACAAAATGATCTTTCCTTAGAAATTATAATTGAGCAGATTTCTAAATCGGGTTTATAATATCTTTGCAGTTTTTCGTTGATTGCTTATCCGATTTATCTTTTTCTTAATTGGGAAATTGTCGGAAATTTTTGACAACTATTTGTAAAATCGTATTTATGATAAATAAAAACATAGTTCGAAGTCTTTTTTTATTGGGTATTGTTGTGGCTTTCGTTTTTTCAAGTTGCAAGAAGAAAGAGGACGATTTTGATGAATCTGCCTCGCTTTCGTTTTCGATCGATACCATCACCTTTGATACGGTTTTTACCACAATAGGCTCAAGCACAGAGTATTTTATGATTTATAACACTTCCAATAAACCGGTTTTAATATCTAAGATTTACCTTGCAAACGGATCAGCTTCCAATTTTAGAATGAATGTGGATGGGCTCACCGGCTATCAATTGCATGATGTCGAAATTGGTCCAAATGATAGCCTTTGGGCTTTTGTGGAAGTAACGGTTGACCCTAACGGCGGAAATACTCCATTGCTCATTACCGATTCCATAGTTTTTGAAACTAACGGCAAAATTCAGGATGTTGATTTAGTGGCTTATGGACAAGACGCTTATTTTATCATTGCTAACCGCCACGTTCAAGGATTACCTCCATATCGAATTATTGCCGGTGAAGGTATCGACACCACTTGGACTTCGGACAAACCTATTGTGATTTATGGCTATGCCGTGGTCGATTCGGCTGCTATATTACGAATTGATGCAGGTACAAAGATTTACTTTCATAATAATTCTGGTCTTTGGGTCTATATTGGTGGAACTCTTGAAGTTAACGGGGGTCTGGGGCAAGAGGTTGTCTTTCAGGGAGATAGATTGGAGTCTTCCTACTCCGACGTAGCTGGTCAATGGGATAGAATTTGGCTCAATGAAACACCGCTTTCACACAAAATAAATTATGCCATTATTCGTAATGGGTTTATTGGAGTTCAAACGGAACCTTTGGCTAACTATGGTTGGAATGCCAAAGTTGATCTAAATAATACCATAATCGAAAATATGTCGGGCGCCGGTGTATTATGCCGTGCTGCACAAGTTGTTTCGGAGAATCTATTAGTTTCTAACTGCCAACAGTACGGCTTGGCTCTTACTGTTGGAGGAAATTATCAATTCACTCATGCAACAATTGGCAATTTTTGGTCGGGCTCTGTTCGGACTTCCCCTGCGGTATATTTCAATAATTATTTGAAGGATGGCAACAATACCGTTTATCCTAATCCGCTGATTCAGGCAGATTTTGTGAATTGTATTATTTATGGTAATATAGATAATGAGTTTCTGCCGGATTCGGTTTCAGGGACAGCATTTAATTTTAAGGCCGATCATTGCCTCATTCGAACCGATGTAAATACTTCGAGTAGTCGCTTTATCGGTGTTTTGAAAAATGTAAATCCGTTGTTTAATAATTATTACGATGGCGATTATCAACTACAAAGCGGCTCACCGGCTCTAAACTCAGGAAAGCCCACAACGATTTCGACGGATATTAAAGGCGAATTGCGTGATGTAGTCAGCCCATCGCTCGGCGCTTTCGAATTGCCTGCTCCTTAAGGTTAATCGCTTTAAGCCTAATTATTGTTTTGTGATTTAATTAGTTGGCTTATCTTTGCCGTTTGGTTTGAGTTTTAGTTATGAAGAATATCCTAAGTTTTTTACGAAATAATTACATCCAAATTTATAAAGGATTCATCTTTTCTGTGGTAGTTTTAGCCATAGTTTATATGTTGCCGCGCGAGGCAAAGTTTTATTATGAATACCAACTTGATAGGCCGTGGAAATACGAATCTTTGATTGCGGTTGATGATATTCCTTTATTGAAAACCGATGAAGAGTTGAAAAATGAACAGGAAGAATTATCAAAAAATATTACCCGCTACTATTATTTCGATTCCATCATCGACAATAAAATCCATAAAAAGGCTGACCGTAATTTTGATACTTTGTGGTTGATTTCCATGGGCTT
>JAFGWF010000202.1 GCA_016937295.1 Bacteroidales bacterium | reverse complement strand
TAAATAATTTCTATGGTGATGATATTCCCGAATTTATCTATAAATTGCCAAATCTTAAAAATCTTATGATTGAAAGCATTTATATAAATGGCTTTGACAAAATGGATTTCAGTAAGTTAGCATGTAAAAACACCTTAGAACATCTTAGTTTAGAGTCTTTGAATGATTTTGAAAACTTGAATAAAAACATCCTTCAATTTACAAAATTAGAATCCGTATTAATTTCTACGAAAGGTTCTGAGACTCCTCCATCTGCACTCTTTACATTGCCTAATCTATATTTTATCCGCATAATCGGTTGGGTTAAACAGGAAGGCAGTAGTTATTCAGGGAGAACAGTGTTGGAATATGATAATAGTGTATATCAGGAAATTATTTCGGAGGAGGAGCGAAAAGAGGCAATGCAAAAATGGGAAGATTTTATGGTAAAAGTGAGAGAAGGGAATAAGCAAGAGGACTAAAAAAGGGTTGCCCAATACTGAACAACCCTTGCTATTTAGTCTATCGTTTGAAATTTAAACCTCTTGAACAAGTTCAACGATTTTTTCGCCTTGGCTAATCGCATCTTCATTCATTGGTATCATGTGGTGATGGCGCTCGGGTAAGGATTTCTTCAATCCTTTGTTCACGTTTTCCATCTTAACAATAGGTTTGATTTTGAGGTAAGCACCAAGAACAACCATATTAAAAGTCTTTGGAGCTCTCATTTTGGCTGCTTCGGCAGCAGCTTCCACTTTATAAATGGTAATGTCGGTGCGCTTTGGATGACGAGTGATACCGTTAGGGTCATAAAGTAATAAACCTCCGGGTTTCACTGTTTCTTCAAATTTATCCATCGACTGCTGATTGAGTAAAATTGCTGTGTCGTATTTTTTCAGGGTGGGCGAGCTGATGCGCTCATCACTGATAATTACGGTAACGTTGGCAGTTCCTCCACGCATCTCCGGTCCGTATGAAGGCATCCAACTCACTTCCTGTTCCTGCATTACGCCGGAATAGGCTAAAATTTTTCCCATGGACAAAACTCCTTGTCCACCAAATCCTGCTATGATAATTTCTTCAGTCATTGTTTTCAGTTTTATTTGTTTACAAAAAGACCATCAACTTTAATATCGCCAAGTTGGTAGTAAGGAAACATATTGTCCTCCATCCATTGATTGGCATCGGTGGGACGCATTTTCCAACCGGAATTACAGTTGGAAACAATCTCAACAAAGCTAACACCGGTTTTTTTAGCGGTATTTTCAAACGCTTTGCGAATAGCTTTTTTAGCTTTTCTTACGTGACCGGGCTTATGAACTGCCTGACGGGTAACGTAGTAAACACCGGGTAGATTGGCAACTAACTCAGTCATTTTCAACGGGTGACCCATTTCGACCTCATCACGACCATAGGGAGATGTTGACGACTTCATATTGGGTAATGTCGTTGGAGCCATTTGTCCTCCGGTCATGCCATAGATTCCATTATTGATGAAAACGATAACGATATTTTCGCCACGGTTGCAAGCATGGATAGTTTCGGCAGTTCCGATTGCGGCCAAATCGCCATCACCTTGATAGGTGAAAACGTATTTCTCGGGCCATAGACGCTTGATTGCAGTTGCCAATGCCGGAGCGCGTCCGTGAGCGGCTTGCTGCACGTCAATATTCATAAATTCATAAGCTAAAACGGAGCAACCTACAGGAGCAACACCAATAGTCTCGCCTTGAATGCCCATTTCTTCTATAACTTCCATAATGATTCGGTGTGCAGTTCCATGACCGCATCCGGGGCAATAACTCAACTCTTTGTCAGTCATCACCTTAGTTTTAGTATAAACTAAATTTTCGGGCTTTATTAATTCTGTGTACATATTTGTTCCTCCTATTTAAAAGATTTTTCAAAAGCTTCCATTACTTCCTCGGGAGTTGGTAAAACTCCACCTGTTCTGCCGTAAAAACCAACCTTTTCTTTGCATTCAACTGCTAATTGAACATCTTCAACCATCTGTCCGGCATTCATTTCCACAACAAAGAAACCTTTCACTTTTGAAGCATAAGATTTCAGAATATCTTTTGGGAATGGATATAAGGTGATGGGGCGTACGATTCCGACTTTTATGCCTTTATCTCTCAGCAATTGTATGGTTTTCTGGCAGATACGACTTGCAAGTCCGTAGGCTACAAATATGTATTCTGCATCCTCACACATAATTTCTTCGTAACGTACTTCATTTTTTTCAATGGTTCTGTATTTTTCTTGAAGATGGGTATTATGTGCTTCCAATTTTTCGGGTAACAAATCCAAAGATGTGATAATTCTGCGCTCACCATCAGCAGGTTTGCCAAATGTTGCCCAAGGTTTTTTCTCTTTTATTTCTTCAATGGTCCAGCGGGGTTGATGAGGGAAAAGTTCCACTTTTTCCATCATTTGGCCAATGGCTCCATCAGTTAGTATCATCACGGGATTACGGTATTTATTGCTTAATTCTAAAGCTAATTTTACGAAATCGCTGGATTCTTGAACCGATGCAGGAGCAATCACAATAAGCTTGTAATCGCCATGACCACCACCTTTAACTGCCTGAAAATAATCGGCTTGTGCAGGTTGAATGTCGCCAAGACCAGGGCCGCCGCGCTGAACATTAATCACCAAACATGGCAATTCGGCTCCTGCAATATAGGACAAGCCCTCTTGCATCAAACTGATTCCGGGAGAAGAAGAGGAGGTGACCACATTCTTTCCGCTACCGGCTCCGCCATAAAGCATATTGATGGAGGCCACTTCGCTCTCAGCTTGCAATACTACCATGCCCGTGCGCTCCATTGGTCTTTCCGCTTGTAAATATTCCATTACTTCTGATTGAGGTGTGATGGGATATCCAAAATACCCGTCATATCCGGCGCGAATCATTGCTTCGGCCATCGCCTCGTTTCCTTTCATTAATCTTAACTCTTTCATTGTAAGATTTTTATGTTATTAATTTAATTTATTACTTCGAACGGTAAACGGTGATAACACCATCCGGACATACTACTGCGCAGTTGCTGCAACCTGTGCATGCTTCTGCAATTTGTTCCATGTAGTTGTATCCTTTTCCGTTTACTTTTGGCGACATTGCTATCACATTGACCGGGCAAACGGGAATACAAACTTCGCAGCCTTTACACCTTTCGGTATCCACTACGATAACTCCTTTAACTTTAGCCATATTCGTTGTTTTAAAAATTATGTTATTTATTGAATTGGATGGTCTTTTTGAAACCATCTCAAACGTTCTTCAAGAATAGGAAGCTGATTGCGCAAAACTAAGGATACGCACGCTCTGATACCTTCCGTACGTTCGCTTCCGGTAATGCCTAAGGTTATGGCACTTATGCCATAATAGATTAATTCGGCCAATAATTCGGATCCGCTAAACCCCGGATAACTAAAGGTGAAATAAAATCCATCGGCAATGGGTTGGTCTTCGTCTTTGTCGTAAACTATGTTGAATCCATTATCCGTGAACATTTTCTTCATGATTTTGGCTTTTTCGCCGTATTCTTTTACTTCCTCAACAAAATTATACTCGCCATCGTTCACCGCCTTAAGTATGGCTGCCAAAGCATACTGAGCGCTATGAGCAGTGCCGGAACTTAGGGCGTAAACAGTACCAAAAATCATGGCATGTCCAAAATTGCTGCTGGAATAATATTTTAGCAAATCAGGAAAGGATTTGTTGTAAAGACTGTCCGAAATGGCCATCATTCCAATCCGTTGGCCGGCATAACTGAATGCTTTTGAGCTGGAAATGAATAGCATATAATTATCGGTATAGTTTGCAACGGTCGGTTGGTATGGCGGTTGACCGGGTTTTGAAAAATCATTCCTGAAATCCATTCCGAAATAGGCCAAATCTTCCATCACAATCACATCGTATTTATTGGCTAAATCGCCAATAATTTTCAGCTCCTTTTCGGTAAAACAAATCCATGATGGATTATTGGGATTGGAGTAGAGAACAGAGGAGATTTCGCCCTTTGAAAGATAAGATTCTAATTTGGCGGCTAATTTTTCGCCACGATAATCATATACATCAAATGTTTCCCACTGAAGGCCTAAAACGCGCATTTGTTGTTTATGGACAGGAAATCCAGGGTCGAGAAAAAGAGTCTTGTTTCTGCCTTCTTTTAGACGGTTGAGCATCATAAAGGCCGCAAAGCTTCCTTGCATCGAACCGACAGTGGGGATACAGCCTTCTGTGGAAATTTGGATGTTTAAGAAATTTTTTACAAATCTTGAAATTTCACTTTTTAAGGAAGGAATTCCATAGATGTCGGGATAAATGGCTGCCACACCATTTCGCAAGGCTGCAATTTCGGCTTCAACGCCAACTTTGGCAGGTGGCAATCCGGGCACGCCCATTTCCATGCGAATATACTTTTCGCCGGTCTCCATTTCGATGGTGTCGATAAGCTTTTTTATCTCTCGAATGGTGCAATTTCCAATATCCGTTATGTTATTCTCTCGGATTTTCCGATTTACAATGTCATAGTTTACAGGTGTTTGACGCATATTTCTAACTCTTAATTTCGGTGCGTCAAATATCTATAAAATTATCTACCTGACCAAGTTATAAGCCTAATATTGAATGGTTATAAATTAGAGACTAAATATCAATATATCAGTCATTTAACCCCTTGTTGAATCTCAATTTTTTGTTTGATTAATGTCATTAGAAAATTATTTACGATAAAAATAACTCGGTTTTTTTATTGCATTTGGATAATGTTTCTTTTATTCTTGTAATCTTTCAATTACTGCCAAATTTGTTATATTTGTTGAAGCTGATTTTATTTATTCTATTTTCTTTCAATAGAACACGAATTAGTTGTGTAAATTTGTAGCTCCAAATTGATTAAAATTAGGTTTAATGGAAATGACATTTCTTCAATCTTGATAAAAATTATCAGTTTGGGAATTAGTAATGAAACTATAATGAATGAACGAAAAATAATAGTAAATATGAAGGTACTTCTTGATATCAAAGACAATATGGCTCTACACCTTTTGGAGGTTTTGAAAAGCTTGCCGTATGTAAAAACTAAAACTCTTACAAATGAGAAGGCTGCATTGATGGGAGAGATTATTGAGGCGGTTGATGAACTCAAATTGGTGAGACAAGGAAAACTAAAAGGAATCACTGCAAAACAGCTTATAGATGATTTATAATATTATTGCAGTTCCAACTTTTGAAACCCAGTTAAAAACTGGTTGACCAAAAAATATCCATCTTTAAAAACGGATTTAGCTAATTTATTTAAAATTTTAGAAGAAAACCCTAAGCAAGGTAAGTCCTTAGGTAAGAATTGTTACAAGATTCGCCTTGCAATTTCTTCAAAAGGTTAGGGTAAAAGAGGAGGAGCAAGAGTAATAACCAATTTTACAATTGATGACGATACAGTTTATTTATTGTCAATTTATGATAAATCTGATAAATCAGACCTTTCTGATAATGAGTTAAAAGCACTACTTGATGAAGTGCCGGATTAAGTGTGTCTTATATTAAAGATAACAAAGCACCTCATACGTTCAGACTATCTAAACTTCCATTCTTTAAAACAGAATATTTTTTCCGGATATTTTTCTTTGAATTTCTTTGAATCTTAGTATTGGGTTTATGCTATAGTTTTTGAAAGAATACATAAAAAAAAGCTGCCCCAAACGGAACAGCTTTTATTAATATAGCTTTCAAAGATTACTGAGTAATAATGATTTTCTTAGCATCGCTATTACCTGCGTCAATGGTAAGAACAATATTATAAACACCTTTAGTGGATACTTTAAGATCTCCAGATGTAGCAGGATCAACATTAGCTGAGCTTAGTGCATGATCAACAGCTTCTAAACCGGCATCGAAGTTGGCACCACCTGCTGGAGGAGCAACACCGTTTTCAGTACGAAGTTTGAAACCTTCGTTGGCTTCAAGTGTAATATTGGTCCAAGTCCAGGTATAGATATCACCAACTTTTACAGGAGCGCCGTCAGCTAAGAGTTTGTTACCCCAGCCCCAACCTGATGGGTCAGGAATGGCATTAGTATTGTCAACACTTACACCGGTTCCAACAGCGTCACAAATAACACCAGTCCAGTCAGTTAGTGGAAGATCGCCGGTTTTGGTTGCTGTAGCAGTGTAGCCGGTTCCAAGTGTGTAGCTCAATTTTACATCATAAACACCTGGAGCATCATTTACGATATTGGATCCACCGGGAACTAAAGCGTCAAGAGCACCACCAAAATTGGTGTTTACTTTGATTCCTGCGCCACTATTGTAGGCAGTGTCAATGATGATTTTCCAACCATTGCTATAACGGAATTTCCAGTCACCACCGCGAAGTTCAACTCCGGTTAAAGTGTATTCCATTTTGTTAGCGTCAAAAGCTGATTCAGTCATTACGGTAGATGTTCCCCAACCATCAGGTGTAGCAGCGCCAATAGCACCCCAAACAACACGTGCAACAACAACTTTCATCACTTCCATGTCGGCAACAATGTGGTAGAATCCATCTTCAGGTACGGTGAAGGTAGTTGCAGTTTCGATAAGGCTTCCTCTGCGGAATTCTTCATCTTTTGGCTCATCGTTGTCAAGAGTAGTAACAACTGCGAAGTCAGCATCGGGTCCGTAAATAGTTTTTGTGCTTCCGGCTACTTTTGCAATGCTAAAAGTTTTGCCACCTTTCAAAGGAATGTACAATTCGTACAACATAGCTCTGTCAGATTGATCCACTTCATTTTTGGTGCTTTTCATCATTTGCTTGTCGCTATAATCAGCAGAAGCACACGCATCACCTTTTACATAAAGACCATCGAGAACAATTACCGGATCGGTAGTGTCATCATCCTCATCATCCTTTTTACAGGAAGAAAAACCAACCAAAACGGCCAGTACTAAAATCCATGAGAGTTTCATGGCTTGCATCAAATTTGCTTTTTTCATAGGTAAACTGTTTAAATTAATAAATAAGACTATTATAAAAATTTTATAAAAGATTCGGATTTGCATCGGTAGCCCATTTCGGAATTGGGAAGGTATTCTTCTCAGGTCCATGAGCATCTTTTTCCCACCACGATTGTGTCCACGTGCCAAAACGTATTTGATCCTGACGGCGGTGACCTTCACAATAAAGCTCACGACCGCGCTCTGCTAAAATGTCTTGCAAAGTGGCGCCACTGAAAGGTGTTACTCCTGCACGCGTTCTGATATAGTCGAAATCAGGATTATTATCCGTGGCATTTCCACCTGCACGAACGTTCATCTCAGCTTTTAACAACACAAAATCACTCAAACGAAATAGGGGAAAATCGTTCGACAGATTTTCATTTGCGCCAAGAGCAATTTCATATTTTCCAACACGAGCTCCGGTAGTTCTAATTTGCGTCGGAGTGAATGTTGGTGCTTGCATATTCAAAGCCGGAAGATGTGGATCGATATTTAAATCTAAGTGGGTTAAGCCATCAGTGATTTTTGTGCCGCCCGGTGTATAACGTTGTCCAAAAATATGGTAGGCTTCGCGGCGTGCGTCATTTTGGTCGTAGGTGTCGAAAAATGTTGGCACCACGCATAAGCCGTTCCATGGGCCAACGGGCATATCGAATTCCAAATTTTGCTGATAATGTAAGGTTCTCATGTGTAGTCTAAAGCCTTTAAAATTATCTTCATCATAAGGTATGGAGAAAATTATCTCAGAGGCCTTTTCGTTATTGGTTTTAAATGTTGCGCTCACGTCTGCTGCCATGCTGTAAGGTCCGGCAAGGATGCTGTCGCAGTATTGACCGGCTAAAGCCCATTGTGGCGTCCCGGTATAAACTCCGGCATTGGCATAAAGCTTTGCAAGCAAGGCAAAAGCAGTGTATCGAGTTACCATATACTTATTGTCGATAAGTTTCAAAGAGGGTAAGGCAGCAGTTACGGTAGCAATCAAACTGTCGTACATAGCGGCTCTGCTTATCTTCAATGGGCGATCAGGTGCATTTTTGGCGGAGGTAAGATATGGAGCATCCCCATAATTATCCATCAAAAGGTAGTAGTAGAATGCGCGAAGGGTTTCCACCTCTTTTCTTTTAGCTTTAATTGCATCATTTTGAGGTAGATCGTTCATCATGTCCACAATTTGATTGCAAGTAGTGATACCGGTCCAAAAAGTTCCCCACATTCTATTTACGCCCTCATCGTCATTCGACCAGCTATGGGTGTGCATATTGCGCCATTTTCCACCATCGTCCCAGTCGGAGCCGCGTGTGGGGCCGCAAAACTCATCAGAGGATACTTCCTGAGCTAAAAACCACCAGCCTTCGTCATCGGCTAAAGGTCTTAGCTTAGCATAAGCTTCTACCGAAAGATTCGCAATTTGGTTTTCATTTTCGGGGTATTGATCTCCCGGAATTTTATCGTAAACCTCTTCGTCCAATTTTGTGCAAGAGGCTATTAATAAAACGATTGCTGATATAAAAAGTAATTTCTTCATAGCTTTAAATTTTTAGAAACTGGCTTTTAAACCGAAAGTTACAGATCTGGTTTTAGGATATACATTGTATTGATCGATGCCAAAAGCTAAGCCGTTCATAGTAGTTTCGGGGTCTATTCCGCTATAGCCGGTGATGGTGAGGATATTATTGGCTGCGGCAAACAAAGTGAATCGTTGCAACCATTCTTGTTTAGAGGTGTTGAAATTATAGGCAACAGAGAAAAAGTCTAATCTAAGGAAGGAAGCATCTTCTACATAGAAATCAGCAATGGATGCCGATCCTTCACGACCTTCTTCATCCCAATCCAAAGCTCTTGGTGTGGCATTGAGCGATGGTAAATTGCCGGGATTATCAAAAAACATTTCCGTAGCATTATATACTTTGTTGCCTATCATGCTTCGGAAAGCGAAATCTATAGTCCAATTGGTAAAGAGGGTAAAGGTGTTCGACCAACCTATTTCTAAATCAGGAGCAGCAGAGCCGACCATGATTCTCTTAGCTTCACTAAGTTGACTTGTGTAACCGCCGGATTTGGATTTATAGATAAATTTTCCATCTTTAATGGTTACATATTCAGGAAGATAAAACATGCCGATTTCTTGACCTTGCATAATTCCGGTAACATAAAACTCTTCTCCAACCATTCCACGACCAGAAATAAATCCCTCACGTCTGACTCCGTCAACAGAATTGAAATAATCACCTAAATATAAAATTTTCGACTTGTTATGCGATGCATTCAAAGTGGTTTTCCACTTGAAATTGGTGTTATCAATGGCAAAATATTGAATAAATAACTCAACACCTTGGTTTTGTAACGAACCACTATTTGCAAAGGTTCTGGAGGCCAAGTTTGGTGGTACGGGTACGGAATATTCTCCCAAAAGGTCGGTAGTACGCTTGTAATAATACTCGAACGAACCGCTGATTTTGCTTTCCAAAAAGGCGAAGTCGATACCGGCATTGAATTCACTGGTTTCTTCCCATTTTAAGTCCGGATTGGCATTCCATGCCGGTGAGAAGGTGATTACTTCCTGACCTGTTTCAGGATTAGTAGCTTTGCCGGAAGGTTGCCATACCACGATGCTCCGATATTCTCCGATTTCTTGGTTACCTGCTACTCCATAGCTCAATCGTAATTTCAACTGATTCAGCCAATTAACATTCTGCATAAAAGATTCGGAATGAATATTCCAACCAATAGCTGCCGTTGGAAACCATCCCCATTTGTTGTTGACTCCAAATTTTGAGGAACCATCACGGCGAATGGAAGCCGAAGCATAATATTTGTTTTTGTAGTTGTAGCTGGCACGGCCAAAGAAACCTATTAGATTCCATTTTCCTCTCCATGAACCTATGTCGCCCCAGTTTACTTCGTTCAAAACTGCTAAATTGTCCGGGCCGGCCCAGTCGGATTGTGCATCGCCTCCTTGGGCATAAAATCCATTGTAAACCATCTCCTGATAAGAATAACCTCCAATAAAATCTAAATTATGGGCTTCATTGAATGATTTTTTATAATTGATGGTAAATTCTAACAACTTTTGAGTGGTGTTGCTATATTCTTTTCTGCCATAACCATTGTCCGCTGAGGCAAATAGATTCGCCGGACGGAAATAGTTGCTCTGACGATCGTCTCGTATGTAACCAATATTTAAGGCGGTTGTGAGACATTTTGTAATATCCAATTCCGTGCGCATATTACCTAAGAAGTTCTTTGCTGTTCTTTCGTTGGTTATTTCATTAATTACGGCAAGGGGATTTTCGTAGTTAAATTCACGATTTGCTTTATAATAAGTACCGTCTGCATTATAAACCGGATCGGTGGGGTTTCGGCTAAGTGCTTGGTAAATAACGTCAGTAAGTCCCCAACCACTATAGTTTTCGTAGTCATTGTTTTCAAACGAACCGGCCATTCCGCCCGATATTCGCAGTTTGTTTTTGAATGCACTATGCGAAATGTTAATCATGGCATTTGTACGCTCTTTGGAGGTTCCTTTCATTACGCCTTCCCAATCGGAGTGAGTGATAGAAGCATAAAATGAGCTCGTTTGATTGCCTCCCGAAAGGCTGATATTATTTTGTGAGGAAACTCCTGTTCTATAGATTTCATCCTGCCAATTCGTGGAACCACCTCCGTCATTAAACACGTCTTCCATAGTGGCATTGGGGTCGGTTTGTTGTTTTTCAGCCAAGAGTTGTTGAGCATAATCACGCATTTGGTCGGCTGTTAAAACATCTAAAGTTGCGGCTACTTTGCTTAGCGAAACTTGCGAGTTTACATTCACATTATTGATGACAAAGTCAGAACCGGACTGCTTGTTTTTGCTGCTTTTTGTGGTGATGATAACAACGCCATTTGCTCCCCTGGAACCGTAGATAGCGGTGGAAGCAGCATCTTTTAAAATATTGTACGACTCGATGTCGTCGGGAGAGATTAAGGTAGGATCAACTCCGGAAACTCCGTCCACAACAAATAGCGGCTGGGTGTTTGAGTCAAACCCTGATGAACCCCTGATTTTTATGGAAAACCCTTCATTTGGGTCACCACCTTTTTTTGTGATGGAAACTCCGGCAGCTTTTCCTTGAATTGCTTGAATCGGGTCGGTTAAAACGCCACCATTCATTTCCTCGGCCTTAATATTAGCCACAGCACCGGTTTTGTCCGATTTCTTTTGAGTACCATAACCTATTACGATGACCTCGTCGAGCAATTCGTCAAGTACTTCCATCGTAACATTCATGGATTCTGCGCTGACAGCTTTTTCCAATGGCTTGTAGCCAACATAGGTAAAAACAATGACGGCTCCTTGAGGCACGGATAAGCTGAACTTACCGTTCAAGTCGGACACTGTTCCGTTTTGTGTGCCTTTTTGCACAACATTCACCCCAATCATAGGTGACTTATCATTGGCGTCTTTTATGGTTCCCGATACTGAAATACTTTGAGCTATTGCTCCAAAAGAAAGCATCATAAAGGCAACTGCAAGAAAGACCACCGAAAAAGTAAATTTACGTGTTTTCATGTGCATTCAATTAATTAGGACGAAAGTCTAAATTTAATACTTTTGTCATGTTTCTGTTTGCTAATCGAAGTGCAAATATATAATAATATAATAATACGGTAATATTAGTTTATGAAAAGATTTTTGAAAAATATTGTTTTAGTTGTTTTTTTTATTGGGTTTAGTACGTATAGTGCTGTTTCTCAGGTTATTTACACAAATCCGGTGTTCCCGATAATTTCGGATAGTGTGACGATTTTCTTCGATGCAAGTCAAGGATCAGGGGGCTTGAGTAGTTATAGCGGCGATGTTTATGCTCATACAGGATTGATAACAGAATTGAGTAGTTCAACATCCGATTGGAAATATGTGAAAACCAATTGGGGGCAAAATACTCCTGAAACTAAACTTACCAAAATAGGTTCAACACTTTATAAACTAACTATTTCTCCCAACATCACTTCGTATTATGGTGTGCCAACCTCGGAAAAGGTGCTCAAACTTGCTTTTGTTTTTCGGAGTTCCGCAGCCGTGAATGGTAGTTATCTTGAAGGAAAAAATCAGGATGGATCAGATATTTTTGTAGATGTGTTTGAGTCGGGTTTAGCTCTTCAAATCAATAAACCTTATTCGGGTTATTCGTTTGTTAATCAAGGTGATAAAATTCCCGTAAAACTGGAATCTATTAATGCAGATTCGATTTTTTTGTTTCAAAATGGTGTTTTAATTAGAGCCGATTCAGGAAACTTTTTGACGGATACCTTAACTGCTCCTGCTGCGGGGAAGTTTTGGGTGAAAGGTGTTGCGAAAAATGCAACTGATCAAGTTGCCGACTCCTTCTTTTATATGATTCACAATGCTCCCGATACGGTTGCTATTCCAGCGGGAATTGTGGAAGGAATCAATTATTTATCCGATAGTCAAGTGGTTTTGTGCTTGTTTGCTCCTTATCATGATTATATTTATCTGATTGGCGACTTCAACAATTGGGAACCTGACCCCGCTTTTAATATGAATATCACTCCCGATAACAAATATTTTTGGATTCAGGTGAACAATCTAATTCCACAGAAAGAATATATCTTTCAATACTTGGTTGATGGCGAAATAGCGGTTGGCGACCCCTACGCCGAAAAGGTGAGCGATCCTTGGAACGACAGTTATATTTCCTCAACAACTTACCCAAATGTTTTGCCCTATCCTGCCGGAAAAACTAACGGTATTGCCACTGTTTTTCAGACCAATCAAACTCCTTATCAGTGGAAATATGGCAGCTATTCGGTTATCAACTCTGAAGAATTGATTGTGTATGAATTATTGATTAGGGATTTTCATCCGGCGCATAGTTTCAAGTCGGTTATGGATAGTCTTAACTATTTGAAAAGCATAGGAATCAACGCGATAGAGCTGATGCCGGTGAATGAGTTTGAAGGAAATAGCAGTTGGGGTTACAATCCGAATTACTATTTTGCGGTGGACAAATATTATGGTCCGGCAAACGATCTAAAAAAACTGATTGATAGTTGCCACAGTTTAGGAATTGCTGTGATTTTGGATGTGGTTTATAATCATAGTTTTGGCACTTCGCCTTATGTTCGTATGTGGTGGGATTCGCAAAATAACCGGCCATCCTTTGAGAATCCGTTTTTTAATCCGTTTGCAAAACATGATTTTAACGTAGGTTTTGATATGAATCATGAATCGATTTATACAAAAAGGTATATTAGCCGTGCTTTAAAATTTTGGCTCGAAGAGTATAGAGTTGACGGGTTTCGCTTTGATTTATCCAAAGGATTTACGCAGACTAACACTTTGGGAAACAGCAGTGCGATGGCGAATTACGATGCGTCACGAATTGCTATATTGAGTGCATATTCCGACACGGTTTGGTCGGTCAATCCGCAGGCTTATGTGATTTTAGAACATTTTGCCGACAACTCGGAGGAAAAGGTTTTTGCTTCACGCGGCATGATGCTTTGGGGTAATCTGAACGGAGCATATAACGAAGCAGCAATGGGCTATAATTCGGGCACTAAATCAGATTTTAGCTGGATTTCGTGGCAAAAAAGGGGCTGGGCAGCTCCAAAAGTGATGGGTTATATGGAAAGTCACGATGAGGAAAGAGCTATGTACAAATGCAGTATGTATGGAAATACTTCCGGCAATTATTCCATTAAGGAGAAATCGACTTTTATGAAACGGGCAAGCATGAACGCGACCTTTTTCTTGACGATTCCCGGACCAAAAATGATTTGGCAATTTGGCGAATTGGGCTATGATATTTCTATCGACTTTAATGGAAGAACGGGCGAGAAACCGATTAAATGGGATTATGCAAGCGATACGGATAGATGGAATAATTACTTGGTTTATAAGGCTTTAAATCATTTACGGAAGGAAGAATCCGCGTTGTTTCAAACCGATAGTTTTGCGTTGAATGTTGCCGGTGAGCTAAAAACAATCCATCTTTATGATAATCAAGCGAATGCGGTGATTGTTGGGAATTTTGATGTGGAGTTTAAGGAGGCGGTAATTACTTTTCCTCATAGTGGTATTTGGTACGAGTTTTTTTCGGGAACGGAAGTAGAAGTGAATGATAATGCGATAGAATTACTCTTGCTCCCTGGCGAGTATCATTTGTTTTTAGATAAATCTAGACCCAAGCCTGAGTTGGTCATACCTGCCTCAACGCCATCGCTAATCTACGATTTTGAAGGAATGTTAAAGGTGTTTCCAAACCCGGGTTCGGAAAATTTGAATATTGTGTATAATGTAGAAAGTGAGTCGGTATTGCAGATATTCGATTCGCATGGCAGGTTGGTTGGGGAGTCGAAGGTTACAGGAAGTAAAAGCCCCCAAACGATTTCGCTTACAAATCTTGGAATATCATTGAACAATGGGGTTTATATTTGCAGACTATCTTCAAACGATAAAAGTGAGTCGGTGAAGTTCATTGTTTTATAAATTAATTGAGCAATTTTTACATTAAATAAACAGCAGAATTATGAGAACAAAACCAAAGTTAAGTTTTTGGCAGATTTTCAATATGAGTTTCGGCTTTTTGGGAATTCAATTTGGATTTGCACTTCAAAATGCCAACGCCTCCGGAATCCTGTTGACATTTGGAGCAGATTTGCACCATCTGAGTTGGTTCTGGTTAGTTGCGCCGATCACGGGGATGATTGTTCAGCCTATCATTGGAGCTTGGAGCGACCGCACTTGGAATCGATTTGGACGCCGCCGTCCGTTTTTTCTTGTCGGTGCCGGCCTCACTGCCACAGCACTTATCTTAATGCCCAACGCACCCCATTTTGCAGGCATTTTTTCTCCAATGCTCATCGGTGGTGGCATGTTGATGATTATGGATGCATCCATAAATATTTCGATGGAACCTTTTCGGGCTTTGGTTGCCGACAAATTACCTGACGAACAGCATACCTTGGGCTTTTCCACTCAAACTCTGTTGATTGGAATTGGTGCTGTTGCAGGGTCGTGGTTGCCCTATATTTTGCATAATTGGTTTGGGTTTGCTCAAAGTGCCGATGATGGAATTGTGGGAGCTAATGTGCTGTGGTCCTTTTATATAGGAGCAATGGTTCTCATTGCTTCCATTCTGTGGACGGTGAAAAGTACCAAAGAATATCCACCGGAATTTTACGAAGAAGAAATTAAAGAAGAAGGAGCTGAGGCTCATAAAGAGAAATTTCGCATTCCAAAAGTGATGATACAGCTCTTGGTAGTTCAGTTTTTCTCCTGGTTTGCGCTTTTTTCCATGTGGGTTTATACCACTCCTGCGGTGGCACAACATTTCTTTGGCGCGACCGATCCGAATAGCGACTTATTCAAAGAAGCGCAGAGTTGGGTGGGGATTCTTTTTGGCGTTTATAATGGTGTTTCCGCCATTATTGCCTTAACGCTTCCACTGATAGCAAAGCGAATCGGACGCCGCGCTACGCATAGCTTGGCCTTAACTCTTGGCGGAATTTCTTTTATCAGTTTTTTAATTATCCCAACAGCCGAACTGCTTATAATTCCGATGGTTGGTATTGGGATTGCCTGGGGCTCCATTTTGGCTATGCCTTATGCCATGTTGGCCAATTCGATTCCGCCTCGACAAATGGGCGTTTTTATGGGGATTTTCAATATGTCAATCACTATTCCTCAGATAGTTAGCGGTATTTTTAGTGGAATGATTTTGAAATATTTCTTTAACGATGACCCAATGAAATCCATAATCATGGCCGGAGTGCTGATGATCTTAGGTGCGCTTTCTACATTTTTTGTTAGTGATAAATTGGATTTAAAACATAAAAAACAAGCATAAAATATTATGGAACAGAGACTTAAATTATTATGGAATCAAATCTTCGGCAACCAAAATCTGGAATTATTGGAAGATTTTATTGCTGAAATAAACAGGTTCAAAGCTGAAAATCAGGTGTCCGCTTTGGAAAAGGAGTGGTATCGCGATGTGACGGTTTATTCGCTTTATGTGGATTTGTTTAATAAGGATTTTCAAGGATTAACCGAAAAGTTAGACTATTTGCAGGATTTGGGGGTTTCTTGTTTATGGCTCTTGCCAATCTTGGATTCTCCTATGCGTGATGCAGGTTTTGACATCAAAGACTATCGCCAAATTCGACCGGAGCTTACCGGTGAGGCTGGATTATCTGTTTTTCAGGAATTTGTCAACGAAGCGCATCGAAGAAATATTAAAGTGATTTTTGACATCGCAATAAATCATACTTCTGACGAGCATCCTTGGTTTTTGGAGTCGAAAAAAGGCAAGGAAAATCCCTATCGAAATTTCTATATCTGGAATCCTGACGACCAAAAGTATAAAGAGGCGCGACTGATTTTTTATGGAATTGAAAACAGTAATTGGCGCAAAGAAGGTGAGGAGTATTTCTTCCATCGGTTTTTCGATTTTCAGCCTGACTTGAACTATCGAAACCCACAAGTTTTAATTGAGATGAGCCGCAATTTCCTGCATTGGTTGCGCATCGGGGTTGACGGTTTTCGTGCCGATGCTATTCCATATCTTTGGAAGGAAGAGGGCACAGATTGCGAAAATCTACCGATGACCCACACTATTGTTAAGTTTTTCCGAGCTGTTTTGGATGAAGTGCGCCCAAATACACTTCTCTTAGCCGAGGCCTGCCAAAAGCCGCATGAAGTGGTGAAGTATTTTGGCAATGGCGACGAATGTCATGCCGGGTATCATTTTCCATTGATGCCACAGATGTATAAAGCTTTGGCTGCTCAATCGGTTGAACCCATTGTTCATACATTGAGCTTAGACGTTACGCCGGCTATTCCTGATGGTAGTCAGTGGTTTACGTTTTTGCGATGCCACGACGAGCTGAGCCTTGAATTGGTTTATGTAACGGAGGAGGATCGAAAATATATTCATGAGAATTATTGTAAACAACCGGAATGGGATTTTCGATTAGGACAGGGAATTTCGTCCCGCTTGTCGGAATTGATGGATAAAAATCCGCAAAAGATTGCAAATATCTATTCGATTATGCTCACCCTGCCCGGCACTCCCGTAATTTATTATGGGGATGAATTTGCAAAGCTGAATGACAAAGATTATTATCAGGAACAAATAAAACTCACCGGCAAGGATGATACGAGGTTTTTGGTCAGAGGCAGAATGGATTGGCAGCGGATTGAAGAGGCGTTGAAAAACCATGAATCCTTGACTTTTCAGGTGAATTCGTTGCTAAAACTCATGCTAAAGAAACGGAAAGAATTGAATGTGTTTGGCAGAGGAGATTTGGAATGGTTGTCGTTAAACCATCCGAAAGGTACAGAAAATCAACATGTTTTGGCTTATATCCGAGCCGTTGACGACCAGGCTGTGTTGGTTTTGCATAATCTCAGCGACAAGTTTCAAGAGTTTCAATTGCCCGAAGATTTTGACTTTGCTGTTTCCCTTTTCGATCAGTTGGAAATCAAAAAGCAGCATTTCGCTTTGAAACCTTATGGCTTCGACTGGTTGGTGCTTTAGGCTGTATCGAAAGCCGGCATAGTTTGAGAACTCCCCAAATATTATTTTAAACCCGTAGAACAGCGGCGGTGCTGGGGATTTGGTTCAAGGGCAACTTCATTCTTGGCTCTTCGAGGAGGATGAAGGGTGGTTATTTGCGGTTCTTTTTATTTATTCTTTTTTCAAGTAGCATAATTTATTTACAAAACTCATAGAATAACTGCTTTTCTTTTTATAAATATCTTTTTTATTTGGGATGCTATCTTGATATAAAGAGTATAATCTATAAAATTCAATTAGCTTATTTTCTGGTACCAAAAAAGTCAATGAATCAATATGTTTAACTATAAGTTTATAATCATCTCTTTTAAATCCTTTATACTTTAGATATAATGTATCACCACAAACAGAGTATTTGCCCTTCACATTATTTCTCCAGCTATAAGGAAAATCAGTTCGAAAATCTTGTTTAAACTTTCTATTTGGTTCTAAATAAAGGTGAATTGCTTCATAAAGTGGGTGGATTAGAAATATATAGGTGCCTTTCAGTGAATCATTAGGAATTGTTTCAAAATTTAGTTCCTTTGTCGAATCTGATAGAACTAGTTCATTTAATCTATATGGAGTCGATGAAAAAGGATAAGTCTTATAGTACTTTTTTGTAGGATAACAAGAGGCTACAATTAAGATTAGAAAGAAAAATAAAAGGTTTTTCGTTTTCATGTTTAAATTAAGTCTAATATCAATTTTCATATCTCATAATCAATTAGTTACAAAACCACAAATATAAGAAAAAATACTTCAACAACCAGAGCTATTTTTTGGCGTTAGCCGAATTGGTAAAGTGAAATTTTTATAGGGAGGATTACCGTTAACGAAAATATATCCCCCATCCGTCGCTTATTTCGCACTTAGTTTGAGGTTTATAAATCCAGTCAATTCTATGTATTTTGCTACTCTGTCAATTATATTCATAGTTTTAGTTTTGAGTGAATGTTGTGATAATTTTCAGGGCAAATATAAGTTTTTATTAAATAACCAAATCAAATATCCAAATTATCTAAGGAACTCAATTTTCGAGCTGTTGGTATAAGATTTTAAGCTTTTCAGCGCTATCCCTTCTGCAAAACCGGAACGATGCACCGCATCGAAGTTTCTGTGAATAACTCCAAAAATTCGCTTTTCCCCATGTTTTAAGGAACCGTCCTGAGTGTAAACCTCGGGATGGTCATACCTTTATATGATTTCGGCAGATAAATGCGAGAGGTGCTCCGTGAGTCTTATGGCTCACATCTATATACTCGATTACAGTGCGTTTTTTATTTCATTTTCGATTTTTTCAATCATTTCTCTTACTTGTGGGAAAAGTGGCAGAACAGAGTCCTGTGTGTAATCGAAAATATTTTCATAATCTCCTTTTTGTCTCCAGTCAAAAAGTTCAGAGAGTAAACGTCCATATTTTTTGTCTAATTTTCCAGTCTTAATGAAGTGTAATGAAAATTGACTTTTAGTCGAGGAATGAGATTTTGGTTGTATTTCGTTGAAAACTAAAAGAGCATTCACAGCATAAAACAAAGAATAATAAAGTCTGTTTACCGCCGAGTTCCAGAATCCATTGTCCGAAAGCACTTTCGCTGCTTCAAATGTTTGGTAAGCAGTTTCAATTCTGTAATTTACATATTCTGTTTTTTCTTCATTTTTCATAAGCTAAGTCCTTCACGGGTTACATTGAAAAAGAATGGAGTGATTCTTTGTTTTGTTTGCCAGTCATTTTTTGAATATACAAACACGGAAAATGGTTCACCGGTTTCTAATTCTAAGTCATATAATTTGTCCCTAAATTTCCGCTCTTGAGATAAGTCAACGGAATAATCAGTCAAAATTAAAATATCCCAGTCAGAGTCGTTTCTTTCGTCGCCACGAGCCCTTGATCCATATAGTATTACTTCTGCGTCATTGTCTATCGAGTCAACGTAGGATCGTATTAATTGACTTATGTATTTCGTTTTTCGTTTCATTATTCAAAAATACGTAAATTTATGATATTCTTGTTTATTTGTTAAAATGCACACAACGAAAATATATCCCCCATCCGTCGCTTATTTCGCACTTAGTTTGAGGTTTGCAAATTTAGTTAATTCTCTGGATTTTGCTACTCTGTCAATTATATTCATAGTTTTAGTTTTGAGTGAATGTTGTGTTAATTATCAGGGCAAATATAGTTTTTTAATTAATTCTAAACGTTGCAATAAAAAAATTTTCGGTTGCGAAGTTGAAAACCAATAGAGTAACGGTGATGCTGGGGATTTAGGTAAACAGCGGATTCTTCCGCCAAGCCATCAGAATTATAATTATCAGGCTTTGTTTTTATTTCTTAATTCTTTTTCCTATTTTTTTGTCTTCAGGATTTCTTCTACTGTCCCAAATCATAGAAACTAAAATTACTTCTTCTGTTATTTCGTAAATAATTTGATAATCACCAGTAATTAGAGCTCTAACATTTTTAAAGTCAGTTTTTATCCCAATAAATGGATTTTTTGAAATGAAGACTAAGCTCTTTTTGATTTTAGAATTTAGTTTTTTACTGTAAGAAGCTGATCCATTTCTATTTATGTTAAATTCGAGTATTTCTATTAAGTCAAGTCGGGCTAATGTTGACCATTCTATTTTGAACTTAGCCATTCGTCAATTTCGTTTTGTAAAACATCATTGTTAATAGTCTGCCCATTAAGTAATTCAGTCCTGGCTTGACTGATTCTTTGCTTCTCAAAATCACTTAGTTTGTATTCACTTTCAGCAACTTTCGCCTCAATGATGGTCTTAATAGCTTTCAAAAAAGATGTATCTTCTATCAAGGATAGTTGTTCAATAATTTTATGTCTTAACTCAAGTGTACTCATAAATAAATTCTTAAACTTCAATGCAAAAATAATTGAAAAAGCCAAGATTATCCTGATAATATTTACTTACCGTGTCTTTGCAAATTTGGCCACAACAGCAGCCTCTCGTCAAGCCGAGATAAGCTGTCTAAAATCTCCTTTGATTTTTGGTTTTGTTGAAATATTGAAATAGCATTGATTTGATGGGCTGAAATAATTGAATATTTAGAATAATCAGTATTTCCTTAAACACGCTTCGGCTGGATAATTATCTGCACAAAAATATTTTTAGCTAAATCCATGAGTTGGAGTTTCAGATGATTCGCTATTTCGTCAGCCTTTTTAACCGTATAATTTTCAGGAGTGATAAGAACAAATTCAATCATGGTGTTTTGTCCTGATTTTCTGGTTTTTAATGACGTGCAACTGCATTCAGAGGGAAGATGAATTTTAATCATCTCACGGATTGATTCGGACTGTTTTTCCGGCAGGCTTGTGTCGAGAAGCGGGTCGAACGACTTTTTAAGCATAAGAAAGGCTTCATAAATTATCAGCAAAGCCACAGCTATGGCAATTATGGCATCCAAAATATACCAGGAGGTGAAATATATAATCACTAATCCCAAACTTACGCCGATGCTGGTATAAACGTCTGTTTTTAAATGTAATGCATCTGCTTCAAGAGCCACAGAATCGGTTTCTTGTGCAACTTTATACAACCGCCGAGAAACAAAAAAATTGACTGCCGCCGAAACTGCCATCACTACAATTCCCCAAATCAAACTTTCGTTATTGGCAATGCTATGTTGTGAAAACAGTTTTTGCCATGCTTCGGCAATAATCCACACCGCAGCCACAAATATCAAAAGCGACTCAATCACACCTGAAACATTTTCAAATTTTCCATGACCATAAGGATGGTCTTTATCCGCCGGTTTATGCGATATTTTAACGGCAATAAATGCGATAATAGAGGCCAATAAATCTAAGGATGAATGTATAGCTTCGCTAATAATGGAAACCGACCCGCTCCAAAAACCTGCAAAAAGTTTCAGAACAATCAGCAAACCATTGGAATAAATGGACAATTTCGCTGTTCGCTTCTTGAGTTGTATTTCTGAATTGCTATTCATTGGCAATAAAAAATCCGGTTAGGCTGAGGCGCACAAAAGCCATAAACCCTAATTTGAATTGATCGTAACCTTCGAGATTCACCTTCTGATACATAAGTTCAACGCCCGGATCAACAGAAACCTTGTCGCTGAATAATAGCTTAATACCTCCGCCTGCGTTGATTCCAAAACCTACTCCGCCCTGCTGCACTAAATATTGTGTTTGCTGCATTCCGGGTACATAATTGCTGCCGTTTAAATAAACATCTACCAAAGAATACTGTTTGGAATTTATCTCAATTTTATTCTCCAACACCCTTGTAGAATTGATGTTAAGCCCCGCTTCGAAAAATGGGATAACAATCTTTCCTTTTCGGGGAAAAAATCGCGAAAAGTTCAGGTCAATATTTACTCGTTCCTCTAAACCCCAAATTGGAAAAAGCCTTAAATCGGGCTCGGTGAGTATGGTATTTGGGTCAACTTCTATTTGAAAAAAGTCTCCGGCTTTTAGCTTGGAATAGTTGAACTGAACCGCAAAACCGAAATTATTATCGAAGGTGCGCCTAAAGTAAATTCCGATGGCAAAAGCTCCGGTATAACGCATCTTTTCCGGCATTCCCGTAACGTAAAAAGTGTCGGAAGCATTGAGGGAATTGCGAATCTCATCGTTATAATATTTGTTGCCAAGTACAAAATTAAGCTTGTTTTCGTTTGTGGGCGAGCCGTCATAAAATCCGGCATGATATCCGGCAGGCAAATAAAAACCAAAGTTTAATCCTAAATCCCATCCGGCAAGTAATGATTTCGTTTGTGATTGCAGCGTGTTGATGTTCAATGCAGTAATCAGGAAAAAAAGGAAAATGGTTTTGGCTTTCATGGTAAAATTTCTATCAATTTAACGTGGCACAAAAGTATAAAAAATCAGGACTTAGACGCAGAAAGTGCTTTGTCTAAACCTTCTAAAGCTTCCTCGACTCGTGTGCGTGGCATAGCCAGATTTATTCTCACAAAGCCTTCGCCTCCCGCACCAAATAGTTTCCCGATATTGACTCCCATTCCGACATCGTTTAAGAAGAATTGGTTTAATTTAGCATCTGACATTCCCATCTTCCGACAGTCAACCCAAGCCAAATAGGTGGCTTCCGGCAAACGAAAACTAATTTTGTCGGTGTGTTTTCGACAAAGCCGGTCGAGAAGTTGCAAGTTTGCTTGAAGATAATGTACTAAGGAGTCCACCCAACTATCTCCTTGGGAATAAGCTGCTTCAAGTGCAATATTTCCGAAAATATTCCCTTGTGCCAAATGCGCTGCTTCCAAAGCTTGATTATATTTTTTCAAAAGATCGGCATTTTCTGCAATAACAACCGAAGTGCTCAATCCGGCAATATTAAAGGTTTTGCTGGGAGCCATTAGTGTAAGAGTGATTTCCGCAGCTTTTGGATGAGACATCGCCGTGGGAATATGCCTGAACCCTTTAAGAATGAGGTCGCTGTGAATCTCATCGCTGATGATTATGGTTCCGGATTTATAGCAGAGGTCAACTAATTTCTCCAATTCTTCCTTTCTCCAAGCCCGTCCGACCGGATTATGTGGATTGCTAAATAGGAGCATGGATGGCTTTTTTGCTAATTTTTCCTCAAGGTCATCGAAATCAATAGTGTAGAATCCGTTATTTTCAAGGAGTTGATTGTGAATCAGTTGTCGTTGGGTTTGGCTAACTGTGCTGAAAAATGGAAAATAGACCGGTGGCTGCACCACAACGGCATCCGAAGGTTTTGAAAATGCCTGAATCGCCAAAAAGATTGCCGGCACAACACCCGGGCTAAAGCTTATTTGGTTGGGGTTTATTTTCCAGCCATGTCTTCGCCACATCCATCCGGCAATGGCTTCCATCGTTTTTTCGCTTCGATACGAATATCCCAAAATCGGATGCTCAAGCCGCTTTTTAAGGGCATCGAGGATAAAAGATGGCGTTGCAAAATCCATGTCGGCAACCCACATTGGAATGATTCCACCTTTGCCAAGAAAGGCTTCCATCTTATCGTATTTTATGCAGTCGGTTTCTTCCCGATGTATAATTTCATCAAAATTCATAAGCTATAACTCCATTTCGCGCAGCCATTTAATTGGATTGGCAAAGTTTAAATCCATTATAAAACGTAAGGTATATCGAAATTCATCTCTATTGTTTAGCTCGGCCACTTCCTTAATTCGCTTGCTGTAAAAAATCGGAAAAGCCATTTCAAAACGGTCGTCTAAGAAAACAATCTTTAGCCCCGCTTCATAGAGTGTTTCTGTTTTTTTCATATCTAAAGGTTCAGGAAAAGCAGCAAAATTAAAATAAGGCTTCACCATATTTGTGAAAGGTAACGAAGTGCTCAGATTTACTGCGGCAATCCATTTTTGTGAACGGCCAACAATGGTTGGAATCGAAAAACCGCCATCTGCCAAAACAGCATGAGCCGCCCAAACACCGGAATTATATGGCGCATTTCGGTAAGGAAATGTATTGTCGAAAAGATAATCGTCTGACCCTGACCACGAACTTACTTTAAAACTATAATCTGTTTGACTAAGAGATTTTGTGAAAAAATTTCCGGCAAAAAGTCGCAGCGCAAAATAACGTTTTTTATTGTAGTGGATTTTTTGCTTGTAGGATACAAAAGCTTTCACTATTTCATCGTTGAGATGAAGTGTAGAATGGATTTCGAACGGATTTATTTTACGGTTGTTCTGATAAAAATGGCTTACTTCCACGACATTATAAGCAAATACTTCAACATCAGGCTTTGGTGAGCTGACTCCGTTTATGGAATATTTCAGTTGCTCTTTCCAAATAAATACTCCGCGTCCGCTCAAATGATGTTTGATTGCCGATTGATAGTTCGGAGTGCGCATAAAAAACTGAATATACGGTTGGGTTTTGTGAAAATAGAGTAGGTCGTTATGATTTGGATTAATCAGCTCTGTTTCAATCTTTTGCATGTCGTATTTCCGTCCGCTGACGCCTATCCTGATTTTGCGTATAAAATTTTTCGGAAAAAGGTTGAGGTTAAAATTATACTCGCCGTTAAAGGTTTGATTTTTAAAAGAATAGAGTGGCACCAACTGAAATTCAATTCTACGATCGAAAACCGGCTCGGAATAGATAGCCAAACCGGCCATAAATCTATTATGGGCATTCCATGCAATCGCCGGAATCCAAAAAATTCGGTTTTTTCCATCAAAAGGTTTCTTGTAAAAGAAATTAAATCGCAATGGCGTTGCCGTCCGCAAAATTCCTTTGGCTCGAGCCGTTTGGTTATTCCGATTAAAATCAGGCATTTCATTCTCAAAATCCACTGTGATTTTATGTACGCTGTCCTTTTGGAAACTAATTTCGGCTCTTCTCGACACGTCCTCAACCCATTTCGATTCAAGCGGTTTTCCAGCTTTGTTTATGGTGGTAATTTTAAATGGAACAGGGATTTCTCCTTTTTGTTCTGTGCTGACAATCAGGCTGTCGCCTTCTTTTCGCACTCGTGAAATGGCAATATCGGCATTATCGGTCGTGCTCAGCCAGTCGTAGAAAAACCAATCTAAGTCTTTGTTTGAATGTTCCTTGAGATAAGCCACAAATTCATCCGGGTGTGGGTGTTTGAATTTCCATTCTTCATAAAACCCCTGCATTAACGAATCCCACTGATTTTCACCAAGATAATCCTTCAGATAGCGAAAAAATAACGTTGGTTTTTCATAAGCCGAAATGAAATAATTAATTTTCGAGAAGTCCTCAGAATGATAATACAAGGGCTGATCCAAGTTTTTTCGCGCTGCAAAAAGCCATGAATAATAGTATTGGGATTTTATGGATAAAGCGGGTTTAGTGGTTTTGTTGGAAAATTTTCTTATAGCTAAATATTCAAACAAATGATAATCAGGATAGTAACGGTCTTCGTAGCGACTTTGATAGAAAGTGTTCAAGCCTTCGTCTAACCACGGGAAAGCCCTCTCGTTGAAACCAAAAATTCCGTAAAACCAATTATGACCAATCTCGTGAATTAGGATGATGTCGAAGCTGATTTTGTTATCGGATTCTGCAATAATAGTGATGGTAGGGTATTCCATGCCTCCGCCGGCAGTAAGTGCGCCATCAACGGCTGAACAAACCGGATACGGATATTCCCCAACCAACTCACTATAAAACCTTATACCTCGTTCCATATAATCCAATGCGTCTGACCATATTTCTTGATTTTCAGGAAGATAATAGGCTTGCAGGAGGACTTTCGCTCCGGAGGGTAAATAGATTTCACGTGAGCGATACGTATAATCTTTTGCAGCAAACCATGCAAAATCGTGGGCTTGTTTTAAGCTATACCGATATTCCAGACCTTCGGCATCGGAATAAACCAACTTCACTTTCTTTTTTTCGTCAAGAGTTCCCGAGGCTGCAACTACATAATCTTCAGGGACTTTAATAGAAACTTCATAGTTGCCAAATTCGGAATAAAACTCTCCCTGATTGAGATATGGAAAATAATTCCATCCCTCCGATTCATACACTGCCGGCTTTGGGTACCACTGGCTAATGCTAAAAATGCTATTTGTTCTATCGACCTTCTGAAAGCCTAAACGGGAAAACGAAGCATTTGGAATTTTTACGCGAAAAGTCGATACAATTATAACAGAGTCATTGGGATTCAATGGTTTATCAAGCCAAAGATATGCGATATCCGAATCGTAGTTGTCAGGAATCAGTTTTAGGTTTTTATCTCCGCATACAAAATTTAAACTGTCGATAAAACCTCTATCCTCATTCGTACTCCAGTAAAATTCATCCTCCCCGCTATTTAATAACTGACGCGACAATGCGGTATAATCGCTCGAATAGCCGTTTGGCCAAAGGTGCAGCACGATAAAATGTAAGGTGTCGGGGCTTTGGTTGTAATATGCAATTTCTATATTTCCAAACAACATATTGTCCTCAGGATCAAGTTCTACATCCATTTTATAATTCACTTTCTGTTGCCAATAGGACTCCTTTAGAGCAAGAATTTGGGCGTCAATATGGAAAACCAAAAAGAGGAAAATGATGAGAAAGCTTAGTTGATATTTCTTCATGGCTTGGCAATTAATCTTGTAACTATCGTAGTTAAACTGTCGGGATTTGGGTCTTTTGAAACAATAACTCCGTGATGGTCAACGACAAATACCCTTGGAATATGCGTCTCAAGATTGAAAATACGATAATAGTTTTGGTCGCAAAGACCATGCGTCCAATCCAATTTATCTAATTTGATGGTGTTGTTCCATTGAATTTTGTCGTTGTCGGTAGATACAGATATGATAGCCAATTTGTTGTTATTATGTGTGTTACGAAGTTCTTTCAAGGCTTCGTTTAGTTTCCAACTGTCTTTATTGGTCGAATTCCAAAAAGCCAAAATCAGCGGTTTACCACCAATGGAATCGGTATTTATTATTTTTCCATCCTGAATCGGCAACATCATGGTGGGCAATTTTTTGCCGAGAGCGATATTATCTTCGGTTTCCTGCCGCACCAATTCTATCTGCCGTCTTTCCTCAACAAATTCTCCCAAAGACTGAACGTGTAAATTTTCTCCAATGGCTCTGGAATTGCTTTTCCAAACTGTCTCAAATAGGTCGAAATCAGCGGCATAGTCTAAAACTAATCGGTTGTTGTATCGGCTATATAACCCAACTAAACCGGCTAAATTATATTGGTTTTCGCTACAAAACTGGCGAACAAATTGATGCACATCTTTTTGGTTTTGAATCAATAAACTGTCGGAAAGATGCTGCAAACTATCCGAACTTGAATTGCGAAACAGGAAGTAAATGGAGTCGGCAGAGTTTGAGAAGGATTCTATGGAATGAGCTAATTTTCGCAATTGTTTCGACCAAGAACTTCCTGAAACCGAGTATGTTTGGTGAAGATATTGAGCATCAGCCTCTATTTTGGCTGTTTCATCTGCTTGCATGGCCAAAGTGATTCGCCATGGATATTTTTTTACAAAGAGAACAAAGAGCTCATTGGAGTCAGCCGTTTCCATTTCAAGGGAAAAATCGCCACGCTCGTCAGGCTGAACCGAATCGACACTAATTGCTCCGGTGGGCAATAATTTCTGCACAATAACCCAATCGTTATTTGTTGCACTAAGTTGTCCTTCAATAAAATACGAATACTTAGCCGCTTCTTGCTTACAGGACAAAGCCAATACAGTTGTGAAAATTATAGAAAAAATTATATAAATATGGTTTCTCATAAAAAGAGTATTAACGTTTTAATTGTCAAAATATTTATTTAAGTCTAAGTCGGTTCAAATTATTTTCGGATAAAAGCAACTTGCAAATATAGATGTTTAGATGGAATAACGGTAGTCTTATTTCGCGGATAGTTCCTAAAAACAGATTGTGTACGTTTCTATATAATTCGTAGTTTTGTCGTCAATTGACGTCAATATCGAACAAGAGTCAAGAGTTTTTCACAATAAATTTAGGATTAATTCAGTTTCGATAATAATTTTAAAATAGTTTACTTTTGGAAAACTATTCGATGAAGTTAGGCCGTGTTTATAAATAGTTTATGAGTCGTTTTTGGTATTTATTTTTTATTATTTCGTTTGGGGTTGGACTCTCAGCATTAACATCCTGTTATCCTACTCGTAATGTTCCTGAAAACCAACATCTTTTAGTGAAAAATAAATACAAAATCGTCAATGGAAAAATCAAACAGCATAGTATTTCATCATATATTATTCAAAAGCCAAACAAGAAAATCATTTTTTACCGATTTTACCTAAATGCTTATAATTTCGGAACTTGGTTTACCGACAGCACTTGGCTTAATCGACTTTTTACTCAAAGCATTGGCGAACCTCCGGTGATTTACGATTCTAACCTCGTAATCGCTTCCGGCATTAATATTAAAAAACATTTAAATAATTTGGGATATTATAATAGCTCTGTTTCTGCGGAAATAAAGACGTGGCCTGTGCTTAATATTGCCAAAATTAAGTATATTGTTGATGCCGGCAAGCCATATACAATTCGTAAGATTGACTATGATATTCCCGAAAACAATTTGCGGCGTTTTGTTCAGGCTGATTTAAGTAATTCAGTTCTCAAACCGGGGATGAATTTTAAAGTGGAACATTTGGAGCAAGAACGGGAGCGCATCGTGTCTGCTCTTAACAATTCAGGCTACTATTACTTTATTCGAAACCAGATTAGTTATGAGGCCGACACCAATCTTAATAGTCATGAGGTGGATTTACGCATGAAAATATTGCCATTGCAGTCCCGTATCTCAACTACGGATTCGGTTGTTTATATTCCTGATAAACAATTTATTATCGAAAAAATTTATATTGCTTACGATCTTTTACGCTCCGATAAAGATATGGCTGACCTCGACACAAATCTTGTTACTGTAACAGAACGAAAAGGACGTATTGTGGAATATTATTTTCTTAGCAATGGAGAAATGGCAGTAAATCCAAAGGCAATTATTAACTCTCTGTTTGTCAAGTCTTCAGGTTATTATAAAAAGCGTGACATTGTAGAGTCATATAAGGCATTGACTGCTTTAAATATGTTTAGGTATATAAATATTGAGTTGATTGATGTGAGCGACTCTGCTTCCCGGAACGGAAGTCTCGATTGTTACGTCACTTTATTACCTTCCAAAAAGTATTCGTTCACTTCCAATTCGGAGGTGAAAAATACCGGAGGTGATTTTGGTTTACAACAAAATATAGGTTTACGAACCTTGAATACCTTTCGTTATGCCGAAACGATGACCGTGGATTTGCACGGAGCAATGGAAATGCAGTCGTCCTCCAATGTGGATACAAAAACAAAATGGCCGTTCAATGTTTATGAAGCTGGTATCAATGCAGCTATTGATTTTCCTCGTTTTATCTCGCCTTTTAAGATTTTTAAAGGTAATCGGTATTTACGACCCAAAACCCGCATGACTATTGGTTACAACTACCAAAAACGAACCGACTATACGCGCTATATTTTACACAGCTCTTTTGGTTATACTTGGCAACCAAAACCGCGTTACTACAACAATTTCAGACTTTTAGAGGTTAGCTCGGTGAAGATTTTCCCTTCGGATGAATTTCAAAAAATTATTGATAGTTATACCGATCCTCGAATTCGATATTCTTACCAAGACCACCTTGTGCTTTCATCAAATTACTCCTTTACTTATAACGAACATCGTTTTAAGGGATTGAAACCATTCACTTTCTTCTTTGCTGCCATGGATATTGGCGGTTTTCCTTGGAATTTGGGGCCTCGGCTATTTCAAAATCAACGGGATTCAGTAGGGCAAATTATTCTTTTCGGACTTCCCTCTGCCGAGTATGTCAAATTGGAAGCCGATGGACGTTATTATGTCCCTGCCGGCAGAAATACTATGAATGTTTTTAGGGCATTTGTAGGTATTGGACTGCCTTATGGAAAGTCGAAAGCATTACCTTTTGAGAAAAGTTTCTACATTGGAGGCGCTAATAGTTTGCGCGGCTGGATTATTGGCACCCTTGGGCCTGGTGCCTTTAATTCCAATGCTACCACCTTCGAAATGACCGGTGACATTAAGCTGGAGTTTAATTATGAATTTCGTTTTAGCTTATCCGGAAATCTTGAAGGAGCGTTTTTTACTGATGTTGGAAATATCTGGCTAATCAATAAATCGGATGTGCAACCGGATGGGCATTTTACTTTCGGCAGTTTTATCCCTCAGTTTGCCATTGATTTTGGTTATGGTTTAAGATATGATCTTGAATTTTTAGTAATACGAATTGACCTTGCTCACCCAATCTATCAGCCTTATTTTCCGTCAGGTAGCCGTTGGACTGCTACTTCCACTCAAGGAAATCTATTGACGAGTTTTAATTTTGCCATTGGCTATCCTTTTTGACAAAAATTATATGTTTTCGCAGAAAATTGCAGCTAATTTTGGGCATCAACCAACTCAAGGACAACAAGCTCTTATTGGCCATCTTGACAACTATTTTTCTTCAGAATCTAATAGCATTTTTCTTCTTCGCGGATATGCCGGTACCGGAAAAACTTCAATGATTTCGGCTTTGGTGCGAACGCTCCGTTATGAGCGAATTCCGGTGGTTTTGATGGCGCCAACCGGACGTGCAGCTAAGGTTTTGTCGGCTTATTCCGGCTATCGAGCTTCCACAATTCATCGCCGTATTTATTTTGCACTTACTGACTCCAATGGGAATCTTGTTCTAAAACTACAGAAGAACTCACTGAAAAATGCAGTTTTTCTTGTGGACGAAGCATCAATGATAGGTAATGAGCGTTCCGAAGTTGGCTCAGGTGCCAGAGTTTTGCTCGACGACCTGTTGCAATTTGTTTTCTCCGGTGAAAATTGCCGTCTTATTCTTGTTGGCGATGTGGCTCAACTTCCGCCGGTGGGGCTAAATGTGAGTCCGGCCTTGAATACGGTTTTTCTTAAAAATAACTACCACTATCCGGTGATAAAATTTGAGCTGACAGATGTCGTTCGGCAGAAAACGGAATCGGGGATTTTGCACAATGCCACTCGTTTACGTCAGCTTATGATTGCTCACTTATATGAACCTCCTTTCTTTGATATTCATCCGTTTTTGGATGTAGTAGTTTTATCTCCTAACGAACTTCCGGACATTATTTCTTCATGCTATAGCTCTGTAGGACAAGATGATACGGTAATAATCACTCGGTCGAATAAAGCTGCTTATCAGTATAATATGGCCATTCGGAACCAAATTTTGGCACGGGAAAATGAATTGGAAGCAGGTGATGTGCTGATGGTTGTAAAGAATAATTATTTCTGGCTCGATGATGATTCGGAAGCGGGTTTTTTGGCGAATGGCGATTTGATAGAAGTGGAATCTGTTCGTAATGAACAGGAAGAATACGGCTTCCGCTTTGCCGAAATTCAAGTGAAGCTTCTCGACTACCCTGACGCAGAATCTGTTTCGGTAAAAGTGATTTTAGATAGCCTGACTACCCACGGACCGGCTCTTAGCAGTGAGCAAAATAATATGCTTTATCAGAATGTTTTGGCCGACTTTTCTGACATCGGTGACGCCATAATTCGGAAGGAAAAAGTTCGTAATAGCCCTTATTTCAATGCAGTACAAATAAAATACGCGTATGCTATGACTTGTCACAAAACGCAAGGAGGTCAGTGGAATACCATTTTTATCGATCCGGGGTACTTTAAAGACCAACCCTTAGATTTGGAATTTTTACGCTGGCTCTATACCGCTTTAACCCGCGCCACAACAAAGGTTTACCTGCTGAATTTTCCTACAGGATTTTTGATGGAATAATGTGGTTTCAAGAAGCAATGGTCAAGGATATTGTGATAAAATG
>JAFGWF010000201.1 GCA_016937295.1 Bacteroidales bacterium | reverse complement strand
CTGATAATCAAAGAATTATAAAACTAACAAATTACACAACCCTATTGCAAGCAGGGTAAATAGAACTTGCGAAAGTCGAATTAATTACAATAAAAATACCTTGTCCAAATCCATTGATAACAAATTAAACTTCAGTTATATCCGACCGTTTTTCAAAAATTTTTCGGCATGTTTCTGCTCTCCGATAAGTTTATCAGTAATCTCTACAACATCATACTTCTCATCAATTTTTTTATTGCATGATTTCAATACAGTTTATGATTTCGCTATTTAAAAAATGTTGAATCGTTAATAAAATTTTCATCGTGATGCCCCAGTTCTTTTTCCATAAATTCATTTCGAACACTTTTAGGGCAATCAACAGAAGGCAGATAAGGTTTTATATCCAGTACCGGCGTACCTTCAAAAGTATCGACCCCGGAAACATACAATATGCCTTTTTCAATTTTTTCAAGCTTTACAATGGATAGCCCTATTGGGTTTGGCCTTTTAGGGCTGCGTGTAGAGAATAAACCAAAGTTATGTTCATGGTTCGATGCAGGAGGGTTTACCATGGGTTCCCATCGCTCAACTTCATTGAAATGAAAAAGTACAATAATATATTCAAACCAATCCAATGTGTTTAAAGCGTTAAGATATTGTGGATATATTTCAATGGTACCTTTGGTTTCGGGCATTAATATACCCTGACGCGGAGCCCCCGTTGTGGGAGTGTAATCTGTATGGAAAACACCAATTGGCGTATAAATTATTTGCAGCATGGTATCTTGGCTATTCATTTTGTTGCTGCTTATTAATAATATTAAACATATTGCCAAGATTCTTTTAAGCAGAACCCAATTTTTTCTATAACACTTTTTTTTATTCTACGGTTTTTCATCAGATATAAATGTTGGCTGTTTATACGTTAAAAGCTGACCATTCATAAAGAATAGCTCCATTTTTTATAATGAACGCGCCAATTTGTAAGCATCATAAATAGCATTTTGTGCTTTTCCTACCGATTTGGCATCGCCTATATAATAAACGGGCATTTCAAATTCGGCATTAAACGGAATATAACTTTCCATACCGATAGAAACTACAATTATATCTATATCTTCAAATTGAATATTCTTCCCATCTTTCTCTGCAAAAACTGTTTTGCCCTTTATTTTTTTAATATTCGTATGATCACTGAAAACGGTTCCTTTTTCTTTCATCATTTTTAATGAAAGGGTTTTAGCAATCATTTCCATATCTTCTCCAAAATCGGTAGTTCTTTTAACAATAATTACTGTATTATTTGCCGCTATTAAAGCAGTGGCGATATCAACGCCAATAAGTCCTCCGCCAATAATTAATATTTTTTTATTTTCCGGTATGTTTTCTTCAATCAAAATATCAGCCCAATAATATTTAATTAATCCGTCAATGGATGGTATTTTAGGTTGAGAGCCTGTCGCAAAAATCACCCCATCGTATTTGTCCGTAATATCTGACTTTATAACCTCCTTATAAATTACATTGATGCCTTTGTTTTTTAATTCATCAACGAAATAGAGAACCAAACGTCCCATTGATTTTTTATTGGGAGTTAAAGGGGCTAAGTTGAATTGACCGCCTAATTTGTTTTTTTCAAAAAGATCAACATGATGGCCTCTCTTTTTTAAAACTATTGCCGCTTCCATCCCTGCTAAGCCACCGCCAATTATAGCATATTGTTTAGGGTGTTTTGTTATTTCAGTAACTTCTGTTTCTCTGCCTGTCAGAGGATTTACAAGACATTGGAGACCCTTTCCCGATTTAACTCCGCCAAGACAACCTTCGGCACATGCTAAACAAGGGGTTATAGGGTCTTTCTCTTTACCAAGGATTTTTCCGGTAAATTTGGGGTCGGCAACCAAAGCTCTTCCTATTGCCATATATTCAGCCTGATATTTATTTTCTAATAACAGGATGTCTTCTTTCATGTTAATTTGCCCGACAAAAATTACAGGCACATTCACTTCAGCCTTTATTTTAGCAGCAAATTCCCATGTTTTTCCTTTTGGCACAAACATGTGTTGAAAAAACCACGGCGGTGTGTTGCAAACTGTTCCGGCTGAAACATGAATGGCTTCTACTGATTTTTCTTTCAACATTTTAACAAATTCAATCATTTCAGGTAAACGGATGCCGTCGGGAATCATTTCATCACCGCTAATTCTGATAATAATTGGTAGTTTTGTGACATTTTTAACGGCCTCTAAAACCTCAAAAGCAAATTTTGTCCGGTTTTCAAAACTACCTCCGTATTCATCAGTCCTTTGATTCACTTTTGGAGAAATATACTGAGCAAGCAGATAACCATGCCCAAATTGAAGTTCAATGAAGTCAAATCCGGCTTTTTCAGCACGAATTGCGGCGGCAGTAAATACATTTATAGCATGTTGAATATCTTCTTTGGTCATTTGTTTGGGAGTAGCTCCGCCCGTCTCGCAAACTTTATCGGTAGAAGAAACAAAATAGTTTCCGGGTATTTTTGGATTTGCCATTCGCCCCGGATGATTAAGATGCGCTATTGCTTTCGCCCCATTTTTGTGGAGCAGCTTAACCAACTGAGTTAGTCCCGGTATTTTATCGTCATTGTCTATTCCTAGTTGTGTTGGAATCTCCCGCAAACCTGAATCGAGATAGAGCGGTTCAAGTGTTATTGCTCCGATATTATGGCTTCTTTGTTCGTAAAATGATACGTGTTTTTCATTTACTAATCCATCGCCATTGGCATATCCAAGTTTAATCGGAGCCATTATAAATTTGTTTTTTAAATTTTTCATGATTTCTGTTTTACAGCTTTCAATAAGCGAACATATTTTTTAAAATATAACTGTTCGGTAAAAATGTCGAAGCCGTTTTTATTCAATATTTCTTTCCAATCTCTTTTAATAAAATCAAATGCGTATTTGCATTCAATTTTTTTAAAGATAAAGCGGTGAAGGCTTGGCATTTTGTCCATATCGAATTCGGCAAAGTCGAGAATAAAAAAACTACCGCCTTGTTTTAAATGATTTAAAGCATTTTGAATTACCGTGCTTCTAATATCATGCGGGAACCCATGGATAACAAAGCTGATGAAAACTTTATCGTACATTTTTTGCAAATTAAACGGCACATCAATCCGCTGGTTGATAAACTCAATACGATTATCGTTTTTAAACCTAGCGACAAATTGTTTTTCCATGTCTTTGGAAATATCCAATCCGCTAATACGGCCCTTCTCACTTAAATAGCTATTCATTAGTTTGGCATTTCTACCGGTACCGCAGCCTAAATCAAGGATTTGGTCATCGGGCTGAATATCCATGTCCTTGACAGCTTTTTTTATGAACCCTTTATACAATCCTATTGAACCAATATTCATTACTTTATCGTAATTCCGGGCGATAAACCCCTTGAGTTCAACCCCTGAATCGGGGTAAATTTTTTCATTCATATCCATTATTTTTAATATTAAATAT
>JAFGWF010000200.1 GCA_016937295.1 Bacteroidales bacterium | reverse complement strand
TTGCTCATTTGGGAAGCAATTTTGGCCATTTCAGGTCGTTTGGTCTTATCTCGATCGCCTCCGGCTCCAACAACGGTTATGAGTTGTTCGTTTCCGGTACGGATTTCATTTATGGTTGAAAGCACATTTTTCAAGGCATCGGGGGTGTGGGCATAATCCACAATTGCGGTTATATTGTTTTGGCTTTTAATGGATTCGAAGCGTCCTTCCGCACCTTTTATTTTGGAAAGTAGTGGTAAAATTTCCTCCTTTTTATGTCCTAAAATTCTGGACGCAGCATAAACTGCTAAAATGTTTTGAGCATTAAACTTTCCAACTAATGGAATCCACAACTCTGAACCATCTAAAAGCAATTGAAGACCGGAAAAGCTGTTTTCCATCACTTTGGCGCGGTAATCTGCCATTGTTTGTATGCTGAAAGTGAATACTTTAGCCAGAGTATTTTGCACCATGAGACTGCTGTTTTTATCCTCTTCATTTATTATCGCCACTGCCGTTTTATCCAATCGGTCGAAAAGCAATTTCTTAGCGCGGATATACTCTTTAAAGGTTTTATGGTAGTCTAAGTGATCATGGGTGATATTGGAAAAAATAGCGACAGAAAAATGCAATCCTGTGGTGCGATGCTGCACTAAAGCGTGGCTACTAACTTCCATAAAGCAGTATTCACAACCTTCGTCCACCATTTGCCTTAACATTTTGTTTATCTCCAAAGCGTCAGGTGTGGTATGGGTTGCAGCAGTTGGTTTTTGGTTTATTAAATTGCGCACGGTTGAAAGAAGGCCACAGGCATAACCGAGTTCAAGGTGAAGATTATAAAGCATTGTAACAGTGCTTGTCTTGCCATTTGTGCCGGTGATTCCAACCAATTTTAGATCCCGGCTTGGGTGTTCGTACCAAGCTGAGGCAAGTAGCGCTAGAGCCTCGGCACTATCCTCGACCATTAAGTAGCAAACATCTGGATTGAAAGATTCCGGTTCATTTTGACAGATTATTACTGATGCTCCGGCTTCAATTACCTGATTGATATATTGATGTCCATCGGTTTGCGTACCAATGATGGCAACAAAAAGTGAATCTGTGTCCGCTTTTCGTGAATCAAAAACAATATTAGCAATAGTTTCCGGCAACTGGCCTTCTTGTTGCTTAATATTCAGCGCTCCGACTATTTCTTTGGTTTCTTTCATAATTCGTTGAGAGTTAATAGGATACCACTTCCTTTTATAAGTTTGGTTTGTGGAAGTATCGATTGTTCCACCACTTTTCCCTGCCCAATAAAACTTACGTTTAAACCGGACTGTTCGAGGAGATACACAGCATCCCTCACATTCATTCCCTTGACATTGGGGACTAAATCGGCCGTAACTTCTCGTTGCCGTACAGTCAAGCTGCTATCGGACTGATAACAGTAGAGCCATTTATCTTCATTTTGGTCGAGATAGTCGTTTTGGTATCCTAAGTCGTTCATAACTAATTTAAGATCACTTCCAAACCCAATTTTACTATTTGGTAATTCGGCTGTTTTCCAAGGCAATTCATTCTTTTGAATGTCTAATTCAGTTGCGTAAATTTTATCGGCAATGTCTTTGAAAACAGGCACTGCAACTTGTGAAGCGTAGTAGATTCCTTTTCGAGGATTATAAACAACTACAATGCAGGAATAGCGTGGTTTGTCGGCAGGAAAATAGCCCACAAACGAGGCTATATAATTGTTGTTTCGGTATGTTCCACCGGTATAGATTTGGGCTGTTCCGGTTTTACCAGCAACTTTGTAAGGTGATGATTTTAAAAGACTTCCGGTGCCATTTTCAACCACACCTTCCATCATGCTTTTTGCGGCATCAATCACCTGCTGATCAGCAATTTTATCCTTAAGAATTACCGGTTTATACGTTTTTACCACTTTGTTAACTTCCCTGATTTCTTTTACAAAGCTTGGTTTAACCGAGGTTCCATTGTTGGCAACTGCGTTGTAAAGTGTTAAGATTTGCAGGGGTGTCATGGTCAATTCATAACCTATCGACATCCAAGGCAAGGAAAGTTTTGACCAATTTTTATGCTTGGTATCTTTAATAAATGGTGTTTTTTCTCCTTTGATTTCAATACCAAGGGGTTTATTTATTCCTAATTCGTACAAACCTTCAATGAATTTTGAAGGGTTTGATTCATAAGCAGATAAGATGATTTTGAAGACTCCAACATTGGATGAATGTTCAAAAACCTCTTTAACCGTTAAATCGCCAAAGCCACCATCATGGCTATCCGACATTCTACTTCCATAATAGGTGATGTTACCATTTCCGGTAGAGATAACCTCATCAAGTTTGGTTTTCTTATCTTTCAATGCAACGATCATTGAGGCAAGCTTAAAGGTAGAGCCTGGAGTCATTGATGCTCCAATGGCATAGTTATAAGACTCGTGATAGGTATTGTTGGCAGTGTCACGGGTAAGGTTTACAATGGCTTTTATTTCACCAGTTTTCACTTCCATGAGTATCGCGCAACCCCAGTCGGCAGTATGTTTAGACACTTCCTTGTAGAGCGAATTTTCGGCTACATCTTGAATATTTATGTCGATAGTTGTGATGATGTCACGACCGTTTTTTGGGTCTTTGATGTTTTCATCAATGATATTCAAGGTGCGCCAGCCACCGGAGGTTTTTTGCACTAACCGGATACCGTCTTCACCTTCAAGATAGTCGTTGTAAGCTCCTTCTAAACCAACATCGTATTTTTTTAAGTACGTGTTGTAAATACCGATAGTTCTCTGTGCCAACATTTTATAAGGCCTTTTTCGCTGTTCATATTGCTCAATGATAAGTCCACCACGATATTTGCCCATCCTGAAAATGGGCATCTTTTCAATCTTTTTCAACTGAGCATATTCAACTCTTTTGCGAATCAGGTAGAATCTTTTGCCTTGACTGTAAGCATTTTTCAGACGATTTTTAAATGAGGACGCCGTTTCAGAAGGAAATAATTTATTGTATTCAATAGCTAAATCGTTGATGTTTTTGAAGAAAGAATCTTGTGAAACAACTTTGCTATCCCAATACAGGTTGAACATGGGTATCGAAGTGGAAAGTAAACTCATGTCGCTTGAGTAGATATTTCCTCTGGCCGAACCAATTGTTTGCTGTCTGATACTCTGCTCTTTAGCCATTAATTCCCATTTTTCGTCCTCCACAGTTTGAATGTAGAAAATGCGACCAATGATAGCCAAAGCCATCAATGCAATTGCCATATACATGATATAAATCCGCCAAACAATGTCTTTCTTCTGTTCCATCATTTCGTGGTTTGAGGTTCAACAAAGATTTTTGCCGGAGGAATATTGGACTCTTTAATGCCTTGAACTTCAAGTTTTCGGGCAATTTCTGAGATTCGTTTTTGGTGCATGAGCTCCGATTTTGTGCTGATATGTTCGTTGCGAAGCACCTTAAGTTCTTTTGATATATTTTCGATTTCTTTTACTCTTCGCAGAGCTGCATACTGGTTTCCAATATAAATAAGTGCTAAAAGGACTAAAAACATAATAAAGGGTAGCATTTTTATCATCCAGTTACGGGTTAGGAAACTGCCGTCAAGAATAGATGTAAAAAATTGATTTACAGGATTCTTCGTAATTGCTTTTGGAGATTTAGGTGGTTTGGGAGAAGATGCTTTTCTTTCCTTGATTTCAGCTTTGAAATCCTCCACCTTTGGGGCATTTTTGATATTTTCCGGTTGTTTCTTCTTTCCAAACATAGCTATATCAATTCTGCAATTCGTAATCGAGCCGAACGAGCTCTATTGTTTTTTTCTATTTCCAAATCATCTGCTTGAATTGGTTTTCGGGTGATTAATTTGAATGGACTTTGAGAGTTTCCGTAAAAATCCTTGGTTTCATGTCCTTCAAGATTGCCGGTTTTGAGAAAGTTTTTCACCAAGCGGTCTTCGAGCGAATGATAGGAAATGATGACCAATCGACCACCTTTCTTTAGCATGTTTGGCGTTTGAAGCAAAAACTCTTTCAATGAGTCGAGTTCGGCATTTACTTCAATTCTCAAGGCCTGAAAAACCTGAGCCAAATATTTGTGACGACTATGTGCTGGAGTGAATTTCTCCACTGCCAACACCAAATCAGATGTAGTTAAAATGGGCTTTGTGGTTCTTTCTAATATAATTTTTGCGGCTAATGTTCTGCTATTCTTCACTTCGCCATAAGCGCTAAAAATGTGAATCAGTTGATTTTCGGTGTAAGAATTCAGAATGTCGGCAGCAGTTTTTCCACTGTTTTTGCTCATTCTCAGGTCGAGGTCGGCATCAAACCGGAAGGAAAAACCACGTTCGGCTTCGTCAAACTGGTGACTTGAAACCCCCAAATCGGCTAATATTCCGTCTGCCGGAAGTAATTTCGCAAAATCAAGAAAATTGTAGGTAAACCGGTAGTTGTTCGGAAAGAAATGGAATCTATCGGATTGAATTAGATTTGGTAGTGCATCTGGGTCACGGTCGAATCCAACTAAATGACCGGTTGTCAACTTGTTGAAGATGAGACGAGAATGACCGCCACCACCATAAGTGACATCAACATAAACTCCGTTGGGATTAATTTTTAATCCATCAACAGCCGTTTGAGCAAGTACCGGAATGTGATAAGTCATTTACGTTTCTGTATCGTTTCAACAATCGTTTAATCCTTTTCATCCTGGCTCAGTTGACCCATAACTTCTTCGGCTAACTGACCAAAATCGACCTCAGGATTGGAAATAACAGCCTCATACATCTCTTTGTTCCAAATCTCAATTCGGTTGACCGATGAGCTCAAAACAATGTCGTGCGTGATGCTTGAAAAATTCACCAAATCCCTCGGAATTTGAACCCTGCCCGAACTATCCAAACTGATAGTTCGCACACCTGCCATGAACATTCTGATGAAATCGTTGTTCTTTTTGACGAACCGATTCAGCTTGTTTACCCCTTCAATCTCCTTATTCCATTCACTCATGGGGTACAGTTCCAAGCATTTATGAAACACCGATCTTTTAAGCACAAAGTCTTCATTTACAACTGATAACAGTTGCTTTTTCAATCCTCCGGGTATCGCAAACCGACCCTTTGAATCCACTTTGCACTCGTATGTTCCGATGATGTTCAGCAAGGCTAAAATTTTCGATTGCTAAAATAGTACAGATTTTCCCACAAAGCTCCACATTTTCCCACTTTGTTGATAACTTTCTACTGATTTGACGCGAAAAGGTTTCATTATCGGTTTAATAAATTGTTTATCAATTATTTAAGAAGTTAACAATGGTGGGAGAATTTTCAAGAGTAATTTCCTTAATAGTCTCATTTCTACAATATTGACCTCTGAAGGATTATTTGGAAAGAGATATGCCGATATGGATTG
>JAFGWF010000199.1 GCA_016937295.1 Bacteroidales bacterium | reverse complement strand
TAAATAACTAACTAATTAACAGTAAATTACAACAAAATCAGCAACAACAAAGCATAGAAATCCCAGTCCGGTGTGAGTCGGCGAAAGACGGGAGTGATTAATGATTGTGAGATGCCTGTGGCAAAATAATTTGAGCATAGCCGGGCGATCGTACCCGAGGCAACTCTTCGATGCGGTGCATTGTTCCGGTTTTGCAAAAGGGAGAGAACTGAAAAGTTAAAATCTTAATCCTACAGCTCGAAAATAGAATTACTTAAGTGATTTAAATAGATAATTTGGTTATTTAATATAAACCCTATATTTGCCCTGAAAATTGTCATAGCATTCACTTAAAACCAAAACTATGAATATAACCAACAGCACTAGCCCTGAGCGAAGTCGAAGGGAACGTTTAAAAATGGATAGAATACTAAAATCCAGAGAATTAACTAATTTTACCAACCTCAAACTAAGTACGAAATAAGCGACTGATGGTGGATATACAATCGTTATTGATGCTTTTTTGGTAATTTTTATAAATTTATAAAATTCAAAGTTATGAAAGTTTACTTATTTTTAATAGTTTCAATTTTTATCATATACAGTTGCGAAGAAACTGAAGTTGATAAAAGCACAATTGAAAAATTTATCATATCGAATAATTCTCTTCAAAATGTCACAATTGTGCCTGAAAATCCAATTATTAACAATTATATTTTCGACTCTGTTTCAATTAAAAATAATGAAAGCTATACTATGGTATGTTCTGAACCAGGAGGATGCAATTTTCCTTTGGCCTCCACAAAAAGCATAATAATTTATTTCAATGATTCGATAAAATATGTTTGCCATTTTGACTCTTTATCCATTCTGCCTTCGGGGAATATTTTAAAACTAAAAGATTGGTCAGGTGGTAAGATTGATGATTATCACTCTGAGTATGAATTTAATTTTACGGAAGCTGATTACCTTGAGGCATTAAAACATCAATAAAAGCCGTGCTATAACAGCACCTATGCGCAAGCAGGGGATTTAGTGCTTCGTATGACAGAAAAGTGCTAAAAATAAAGCTCAATGCTTCGTATGAATTTCAGTGCTAAAAATCCCTGCCTGCCACATTGCTGCATTTCGTTAGCCACAATCCTCCCTATAAAAACTTCACTGACTAATTTGGCTAACGTCCGGGGCTAGGAGAGAGGAAGATTTGTACATTTGTGTTACTCAATGCAAGGCCGATTTTAGAATGGATTGTGGAATAAAAAGGATTATTTTTGGCTCAGCAGCGAAAGTTTGTATTCGTGAAAAATATTCAAAAACTAAGTTTTGCTTCATTAGCGCCATAAAAAATATTAACTTTGCTAATAAATCTCCAAATTCGCATTTCCAACCTAAAATTTATGTCCGAAACTCAAAACATAGAATACAAACAAAGTTGGCACGATGATTACCTTGATTGGGTGTGCGGTTTTGCCAATGCGCAAGGCGGGAAAATCTATATTGGTAAAGATAATAACGGTAATGTCGTTGGTATAGAAAACAGCCACGAATTATCTGAAAAAATTCCGAATAAAATCCGCAACACTATGGGAATCACAGCGGAGGTAAATCTAATGAAAGATGAAAAGACCAAAAAAGATTTTATCGAAATAATTGTACAGCCCTATTCCGTTCCCATTTCCATACGCGGCAGATATTTTTATCGCAGCGGTAGTGTAAAACACGAACTCACAGGTGCAGCGTTGAACGAGTTTTTGTTAGAACGTATCGGCAAAAAGTGGGACAGCGTGCCTGTTCCAACCGTACAGGTAGAAGATTTGAAAAACGACACTTTTACTTTTTTCAAAGAAAAAGGTATAAAAAGTAATCGTATTGATGAAGTCGGCCGCAACGATACACCTTTGCAAGTGCTTGAAAATCTAAAATTTGTAGATAAAAATATTTTAAAAAGAGCCGCTGTAATGCTCTTTCACCCCGACCCTGAAAAATTTGTATCGGGAGCGTATATCAAAATCGGATTTTTCAGGACTGACAGCGATTTGCTTTTTCAGGACGAAATACACGGAAATCTATTTGAGCAGGTCGAAAAAACAATAGATCTGCTGTTGACAAAATATACCAAAGCCTTGATTTCATACGAAGGGCTTACGCGGGTTGAAACTTACGAATATCCGAAAGATGCTTTGCGCGAGGCTTTACTCAACGCTGTTGCACATAAGGATTATGCGGGGCCGTACCCGATTCAAATCAGTGTATATACCAACAAAATTATGATTTGGAATCACGGTCGGCTACCCGAAAACTGGACTGTTGAAGATTTGCTCAATAAACATTCCTCGCAACCGCGTAATCCCGACATTGCAACCGCTTTTTTCCGAAGTGGTTATGTAGAATCGTGGGGGCGTGGAATGGACAAAATGAGAAATCTGTGTCTTGAAGCCAAAATTCCAGTACCTCAATTTTCCTGCAAAGGCAACGATTTCTGGACTATTTTCCGAAAAGATATTTACAACAAAGATGATTTGAGTAAGTTAGGGCTGAATGAAAGGCAGGTAAAAGCCGTTTTGTTTGCGAAAGAAAAAGGCAAAATCACAAACAGCGACTATCAAACCCTGAATAAGGTTTCAAAAGCAACAGCGACAAGAGATTTGACTGAGTTAATCAATAAGCAAATTGTCTTTTTGAAGGGAAGTGGAAAGAGAGATATTCATTACGCCTTGAACCTAAGTTGAGCCAAAAAAGACATTATGAGCCAAAAATGAGCCAAAAGGAATTGAGGAAAAGTTGGACAATGACAAAAACAATCCAACGCAGATGGTAGCACATTTGCATTTTTGCGAACCGCACAAAGCCAAACAAAAAAATGCAAAAGAGCTACCAATCCCATGCTCCGAAACAGAAAAACGATAGTGAAATTAATGACAAGAATAAAGCACGAACCTGTAACATTTTGTATAAGTATTGGCAGGGGAAGAGCAAATATCAAGGTTTGTAGCCCGCTCAAACTACATAGCGGTTTGACAAGAAAGAAACTCGCATTCTGCCGCTACTCATACAATTGACCGTTGTGTTTCATTCTGAGAAAAGTGACAATAAAAACAAGAAAAGAAATTGTGGAAAATTCGTATTTTTGTAGTGATTCTTAATCGAACCAAAATGTATAAAACAATAGTCATAGACCGTAATAACCTAACTTTAATGGGAGTGAAATTTCCCGATCTTAAAACATTGGAAAGTGCCGCAAATGCTATTGGTACAAATATGTTTGAGGGTTTTGAACCGACAAAGGAATTAATACAACTGTATGTAGATTGGAAAACAGGTATAATTTCCGAAACAGACTTTTTGGCTAATTTATATACCATTTATGGAAAATAACTATCAGTACATTGACCCAGATTACAAATACACCAATAAAAATGGTGTGCTACATAATTTGGCGAATATAGAAGATGAAAAAATACTGTTAGCTTATGAGAGTTTAAAAGTTTCTAAAAGAGTTGAGGAGTTATTTGAAAATCCAATCAAAATCAAAGACTCTAATTCATTGCTTATCATTCATCACTATTTGTTTCAAGATGTGTATGAATGGGCGGGAAAAGTCAGAACCGTAAATATCAGCAAAAACGGAAAACCTTTTTTTGACGGAGAACGCTTTTATTTTGCTTTTCAGTACATAGACACACTTATTGCAGAATACAGAGCCATTCGAAAAACCAAGATACATGAGATAGCTCATAAATTAGCCGAAATTTTGGACAATGTAAATTATTTACACCCTTTCAGAGAAGGAAATGGACGAACCCAAAGAGAGTTTTTAAGGTTGTTAGCTTTAGAAAAAGACTTAAAAATAAATCTCAATCCGCCTGACAATAAAAGCGCTTATGAACGATACATGGAAGGTACGATAAATAGTGATGTAAAAATATTGACAGAGTTGATTTTAGAACAGATTGAAAAAAATAAGAACGAGGCATAATAACTATTCTTCCGATAGCTGTCGCAAGAAGGTAGTGTTGAACTATGCTTCCTCTCGACAGGCTCAAGGTAAACTCGCTCAGCAC
>JAFGWF010000198.1 GCA_016937295.1 Bacteroidales bacterium | reverse complement strand
GTGTTTGGCACAATCACAATATTTCGGCGGATTTGCTTTAAGGTGATATTATGCTGATCTTCAGCCAATTTCTCCATGACCGTTTGCCGAAAAACATAACCGGTGATATTTTCCACATCATCTGAAAACGTTGGTATTCTGGAAAATTTCAGATAGTTTTTACTCTTTAAAAAATCCTTCAACTTAAGATTTTCGTCGGCCATAGCCACTACAACGCGCGGGGTGAGAATCTCCGTAACCCGCACATTCTTCAGTTTAAGCAAGTTTTGAATAATCTTATATTCTCGTTCCTGAAAAATCCCTTCATCTGCGCCAATGCTTGCCAAGGCCGAAATCTCTTCCCTGCTGGTCGTTTGTTCGTTTTGATTTTTGGAAATAATTCTGGTAAGAAATGCCGAGGCAATCACAAACGGATAGGCGATGATGATGACAATATTTATCAGCCGTGCCGAAAATGCAGCAAGATTTCGCCAATATTGAGCACCTAAGGTTTTGGGAATTATCTCTGTTAAAACTAAGATAAGCAGGGTGAGAATGGCCGAGACGATTCCAAAATAAGCATCACCGAACACTACAACAGCTTGAGCACCAACGCCCGCAGCGCCAATAGTATGGGCAATAGTATTTAACGAAAGGATTGCGGACAGCGGTTTTTCGATATTAGCTTTAAACTGGATAAACAAACTGGCCCAACTATGGCCTTCATCCTTTTTAACCAATAAATACGACTGAGGAATTGTGAGTAAGACAGATTCCATAATCGAACACAAAAAGGAAATAACTAAAGCGATAGATAAATACAGAAAAAGAAGAAGCATGATTTAAAATCAGTTAACCTATTTTAGTTTTTGTTTTCAATTCGTTTTAAGTAAACGTCGAAAATCAAATCAGATTTAGCAGGAATCACCGGAGGACGACCTTGCTCGCCATAAGCAAGATAGTACGGAATAATGAAGCGGAATTTTTCGCCTTCTTTCATTTTTTGCAGACCTTCGTCCCAGCCACGAATCACCATGCCTCGCCCTACAGGAAGCGTAATGCTGTCGTTTCGCTCAACACTGGAGTCGAAGATGGAGCCATCGGTGAAATATCCGGTATAAGTTGCAGTAACCGTATCACCCGACATCACTTGACGGCCATTGGTAGTTTTCACCTTGATATACATTAGTCCGGTTGAAGTTGTGATGGTATCTTTTCCTTTCACATCATAAGACATTGGAGGAATAATTGTCTCAAAATCAACCAATTCAACATCGAAAATTAAATCAGACATAGCCGGAATTACCGGAGGCCGGCCTTGTTCGCCGTAAGCCATAAGGTAAGGGATAATCAATCTGCGTTTTTCACCTGGAGCCATTCCCGCAACGCCTTTCTCCCAACCTTCAATCACTTGCTTGCGACCGATAATAAAATCAAAAGTTTCTGCGCCGGGATGATCAAAAGAAGAGTCGAATTTGTCGCCGTTAACGAAGTAACCCGAATATCTGACCTTAGCTTTATCGTTGATTTGAGCAGTTTTTCCTTTTCCCTTTTTTACAACAATATACATCAAACCCGATTCGGTTTTCACCGTATCCAAGCCGGCAACATCGTAAGGTTTAGGTTTTGGCTGAATGGAAACCATTTTCATATAAAAAGTCAAGGTAGAATTAGCGGGAATAGAGCCGTATTCGCGTTCGCCATAACCTAAAGCCGGCGGAATGACCACTTTTGCAGAGTCGCCCTCACGCATATAGCGCAAGGCTTCTTCCCAGCCTTTTATGACCCTTCCTTGGCCTAAAGGCAATTCCAAAGGGCGATTGCGGTCGAAACTACTGTCGAACTTTTTTCCATCTTCAAAAACGCCGAGATAATGCACACGAACTACATCACCCGAGTCAGGAAACATCCCATTTTTATTGATGGAATAAAAAGTCATTTTCAACCCTGAACTTGTTTGAAACTCTTTTTTCTTTTTAAACTTTGTGATTTCACGATTTTGCCCAAAGGAGGCCGAAACTGAAAAAATCAAAAATAAAACAAGAATTAAACGCATAATAATCAAATATTTAGTTAAGAACTAATTCCTGAAAAAATGGAATCAGATGCTGTTTATTTATTTCCCAAAATCAATAACCTCAATTTCAAAAACTAAAACCGAGTGAGGAGGAATAGAACCTGCGGCTTGATTTCCGTAGCCCATTGCCGAAGGGATAACAACTAAAGCCTTCTCCCCTTTTTTCATTTCGGCCACTACTTTATCCCAGCCCGGAATCACTTCGCCTGCACCAACGATAAATGAAAAAGGTTGACCGCGGTCGTAGGAGCTGTCGAATTTAGTACCGTCAAGCAAAGTTCCGGTATAATGCACTGCAACCGAGCGCGCAGTTCCAACAACTTCACCTTCACCTTCCTTAATCACTTTCTTGTAAATTCCATCGGCATCAGGAGCTGAAGTAATGCCATTCTTTTTGGCAAATGATTGCATATCAGCTTTTTGCTTAGCCATGCGCTCATCGTTACGTTTTTTAGAAAGCTGGTTGAATTCCTCTTCAGTATAAACATTTAAAATATCGCAGTCGTAAACTAAAGTGGCATAAGGAGGAACAATGCGCTCAACGCCGCGCTCCCCAAAAGCCATGGAGCTGGGCACGATGCACGAAAACTTATCCCCTACTTTCACACCCTGCAATTTCATATCGAGGCCTAAACCAAAATAACCAGTACCAACCATCAGTTCGATACCTTCGGCAATATGATCAGTGCTGTTATACAAAGGATAACCGCCATTGGTGGAAGAAATTTTCAGGTGAAGTTGAACATAGTTGCCTGTTTTTACCACTTTGCCCGTGCCTTTTTTCTGTTGAATAAAATAGATGCCATTAGAATCCGGCTCAACAGTTATATTATTGTCTTGCAGATATTTAGTGCGGCTGTCCAACTCCGCTTTTTTCATCTCCTCCATTTGAGCCATTTGCTCTTGGTCCATTTGCGCTCTTGTTTTTATCTCCGTAATTTTAACGTCTAAAAAGAATAACGAACCGGTATCTAAACTTTGAGGAATAACCGAACCAGCGGTAACCTGAAAAAAGGAATCGGCGGAGAGAACAAAAGTCGCACTGTCGTTAACAGTTAACAGTTTTAATCCTTCATAAATATCGCCAGAGTAGGCAGATTCACGCATGACCAATTGAGTTGGGAAGGACTTGTAATTCGTATCAACCGGTTGATTTTCCAAGGTGCGGTAGTTTAAAATTACCGTCAACATGTCGCCATCAATAGCATGAAGGGTGTCGGTGGAATTCGTATAAATTTTGTAGTACAAACCGGACTCTGTTTTTTCAAAGTCTTTAAATTGATTGTTTGTGCAGGCTGCAAATACGAGTACAGCAAGAAAATAAAGGAAGAATCTTTTCATTTTAGATAGTATTAATTCCGGGTTAAACAATGAATAATCTTTACAAAAACCTTATTAAAAAATAGTTTGCAAACTTAATATAAACAATGAACAATCAGTTAAAAAGTTTTGGATAGAAAAAGGCGATAATATTTCTGATATAACTGAGTAAGAAATGGAATCATTGATGTTTAGGAAAACATCAGAGAAATGAAATAGTGAGATTTTTACACAAAAAGTTTCAGGTTTGTATTTACAAAGCATACCAATCCATTCAGGTTTAAACACTTGATAATCAATCCGCCATTTTACAAGATTTGAAATGTTAAATTTTTTATGACATAGATACATTTTTCGGCAATTTATTTTCTAAATAGTCAATTAATACCGTACTTTTACGCCACACTTTTAACTAAAATTAAAGCTATGGATTTAAGAACGCAATACATGGGAATAGAGCTCAGCAGTCCTGTAATCGTTGGAGCCTGCAATTTAGTGAGCAATTTAAAAAACTTAAGAAAGATGCAAGAAGCAGGAGCCGGAGCGGTGGTTTACAGGTCGCTATTTGAGGAGCAATTGCATTTAGAAAACTTGGAAATCAGTGAGGCGATGGCCGAGTATAACAACCGAAATTCGGAGTTTAATACGTTCATGCCCGAATTTGAACATGCAGGTCCAAAGGAGTATTTAGCCCATTTAAAAAAGGCAAAATCGGTTTTGGATATTCCACTTTTTGCAAGTATTAATGCCGTTTATGAAGAGAGTTGGGTTCAATATGCCAAACAAATTGAAGAGGTTGGCGTTGATGGCATCGAATTAAATCTGTATGTTGTTCCAAATGAAATGGATAGCGGAGCGTTTGAGGCCTTAGATTGGCAAATTGAGATTATCAAAAAAATCAAAGCAGCAATTTCGATTCCTGTGGCTGTAAAATTAAGCCCATACTATTCCAATCCATTGCAAATTATTCGGAGAATGGAAGATGCCGGAGCTGAAGCTTTCGTATTGTTTAACAGGTTTTTCCAGCCAGATATTGACTTAGAAAAAGAAACCCTCTCGTTTCCATATAATCTTTCCGGAGAGAATGACTATCGACTTTCCATGCGATTTGCCGGTTTACTTTATAAAAACTTAGATGCTTCCATTTGCGGCAGCGGAGGAATATTTACCGGCTATGATGTTGCTAAATTGATTTTAGCAGGCGCCGATGCGGTTCAAGTAGTAAGCACTTTATACAAAAACGGAATAGGTCAGATTAATTTGATTAACAACCAGTTAAAATCATTTATGGAATCAAAAGGATATGAGAGCTTGGATGATTTCAGAGGAAAGTTATCCAAAATCAACATCAACGATCCATTTGCATACAACAGAGCACAATACATTGATATTCTGTTAAATAGCCGAGATATTTTTAAGAAATATCCAATTATCTAATAGAATTTCCTAACAACAAAAACGGTTCTGATTTACTATTAGAACCGTTTTTTTTTGTGCCATGTTAATGCTGATGCTCTTTAAGATAATGAGGAGCTGAATTTTAGTCATTTTTGCGCAGCCGGATGGCAACTGTAATCAACTCAAGGCTAACCATGTAGAAATTTATGGGAGTAAACTAATTATTGATTGAAAAAGATTAACTTTTGCTAACTTTTATAAAGTTTAAGCTCATTGATGAACTTGTAGTCCTTAATATTTAAAGTAAATAGTTCAATGTCAGAAGCAATGGCAGTAGCCGCTATAAATCCATCAGGCAAGGCTAATTTGTGACTAAGGGAAAATTTCGTCATAAGTTCAAGAAAAATTTCACACGTCTTTTGATTAATATTTAAAAGGTTAAGATTTGCAATATCCTTATTAATTTGCTTTAACTATCTCTTATTCAACGCCCCATATATCAGTTCTCCGGCAGTAATTGTACTAATTGCAATATTTTCTTGACCGATTTTTTTTAACTCACTGACAATTTCAGTGTTATTTCAATAAAGTGCAATAATTACATCCGTGTCGCAAAGCACTATTTTTCTCTGTTCCATGACTTTTGTCTAAGTGTTTTGGCGTCAATATCACGGTTAGCCCAGAGCCCGGCTGATTTAAACAAATCATGGTTGCTTTGCTCTTTTCTCATGTTTACATTTTCCAATTCGACAAAATCTAACTGATTTATCAATTGAAGTAAAAAAGATAATTTGCTGCTATCTTTAATTTTAAGAATCAATTGCTGCATAATAATTTATTTAAATATTTCATCTAAAGTATTGGTACAAAAGTATTAAAAATCAAAATGGAAATGGTAAAATTTATTTTGTTACTGAAAGGTAAAAGCCTTTCTGAATCACATCATTAAAAAAAACGGGATTATATTCCAACCTGATTTTATTACGTAACCAAAAATCGACAACATTTTTTGGTCAAATACATTGCGGCATCAGGCATTTACCATCTGTGGGTCAATTGGTTGTAGAAATAATCCGATATATTCCAATACGTCATCCCCATATACCGATTCGGTCGGTCAATTCCGACAAAACTACCCAAAATCCAAATCATCATTAGCAATTGAAATCAGGCGGTTTGGGTTCGGTTATCAATCCATTCAAAGGCG
>JAFGWF010000026.1 GCA_016937295.1 Bacteroidales bacterium | reverse complement strand
AGAAACTTGTTGCCGATGGAATGCCAGAAAAATAGAATCCTGTGGGGCTTTCCGCCCTCAAAACGACTCCCGTAAACTACATCTGCAAAACCATCAATCACCGGTTGAAGAAGTGCATTATAATCTTTAGGGTCGTATTCCAAGTCTGCATCCTGAATTATCAGATATTCTCCTGTGGCATGAGCTATTCCGGTATGCAATGCTGCCCCTTTTCCTTTATTCACCTCATGATGAAAAAGTTGAATATCGTCATTGGGGTGATTGGTTTTGTATGCCTCCAACACACTGGCCGTATTGTCCTTTGAGCAGTCATTCACAATGATGAGTTCCTTGTGAATATCATCTATCAGCTTCACATTCAATACTTTGTCCAAAATCAAGTGGACAGATTTTTCTTCGTTGTAAACCGGTATTACAATAGATAACTTATTTATCATTAATTTGAAATTGTTTTATAAACGCCGTTTTCCCAAAATCCTTCGGCGATGATTTTACCCTGTGAATCATAGAGAATGCCTCTCCCGTTTTGTTGGTCGTTTTTCCATTCTCCTTCATATTTTCGCCCGTCCTGATAGACGTAAATGCCTTTTCCTTCTTTCATTCCGTTCACCCATTCACCTTGATAACCTAATTCGGGATGGTATTCCATCAACCACATATCCGGATTCTGCATCTGTCGTATCGGCTTAAATTTTTCCTGATTCTTTTGATATGCAGGTAGAAAATACCGCTGCGTAATGCCATCTCCATAAATTACAACATGGGTAGCTTTTTTCTTCTGAAAAGTGACTAAAAATTTATCGATTCCTTCCACTTTGCTAAAGCCTTCGGTAAAATGACCGGATTCAAGATAAAACAAATTTGGCTTTCGGCAAACCACTACCGAGGAGTCTGGTAGATTATTTTTTGTCCATTTGGCCAACTCAAAATAGTTACGAAACAATGGGTCGTATTTTCGATTGGCTTCCTTATTTAAGTCTTCAATTTTACCAAAAAATATGGGAATCAAAATCAGAAAAGCAAAACTGAGTCGTTGGGGTATTTTTTCCGATAGCTTAATCTTCATTTTTTGTCCGGCTAAAAGAATCAACTCAATGACTCCGAATGCAAAAAGGAAGGTTAGAAGCGGCACAATGGCTAAGATAAATCGGATGCCGTTCCATATTTCCGGCCAAAGGAAAAGTATTCCAAATGTAGCTAACAAATATCCTCCAACAGCCCAACGATATTGCTTAAGTTTTAGAAAACCGATAAAGACTATGATGCTAAAAACCAATCCGCCAAATAAAACTCCTGACGATTGATAATCAGCTACATATCCAAAAACTGAAGATGGTATTTCGAACTTAAAATATCGCTCCATATTAGTGAAGAAGCGGTCAAACCAGTCGCCTGTTTCCATCAATCCTTGCGACGGGTCGTAGTAGTTTTTCAGTTTTAGCGCCTTGGAATACGATGATTCGGGTAGTCCTGAATTGCGCAAATGCCACGGTAAAAGCAAAAGAAAATAGAGTACTGCTGCAAAACCGGCATGAATCCATTTTTTGGCAAAAAGCAGAAACAGGAAAAGTCCTGCAAAAACCGCTAATCCCTGACCACGAACATAATAGGAAGCTGCTGTGACTATCACGGTTAGGATAAAAGCCCAATTCATCCAGGGTTTTTTGTTTAAGTCGCTGATTGTTAATAGAAAAAGACTTAATGATGAGATGAGTAGAAAAGGAATTTCACTCATCATCCACGTGCCATATTGCAAAAGGTGCATATTGAAAACAAGAGCCAAAACTATCACAAAACTAAGATGAATGTTCTTAGAAATATTTCTAAAGAAGAAAAATAAAATCACTAAGGAAAGCCATAATAAAACGCCATTTGCTTTTTTTAAAACGGTAACTTCGTCTCCAAAACTATTCATTACCACCGACATGAAAGCCGGGTAGCCGGGAGGAAAATGGGTTGCTTTAGGCTTCGAAATTAGATTTGCTTGCACAAACCCATCTCCATTCGCCATTGCCTTTCCGAGGATATAATAGGCGGCATTATCTCCAAGAATGGCCACTTTTTTATCGAAGATGTGATTATAGATGGGGATATATAAAATTGTGATTATCAGTAAATAAAGAAGCTCACGGCCAAAATTTTTAAGAAGTTTTTTCTCAAATCCTTCCGCTTTAGCAGGAGGAGATTTGACAGGAGCAGGAATTGATTTAGCTGGTTTAGTTGATTTGGCCATCTTAGTTTAATTGTTAAGAAAAACAGGCGCAAAATAACGTAAAATTTTGAGACATGCGCAGATAGTAATTTACAGAAAGGCTCGTTGAAATAATTATCATCTTATAACATGTACAGTACCAGTCAGTTGATAGGTTTTAATATTTGGTTCAATCACATTTATCACGTAGGTATAAACATTTGATGCGGCATATTGTCCGCCAACTTTGCCGTCCCATTTTTCAAGTGGATTCTGACTGTAAAAAACTCTGCGGCCCCATCTGTCGAAGATGATAAATTCGTAAGTTGCAGAATGTGAAATGATTCCCATAGGCGCAAAGTCGTCATTTAAACCGTCTCCGTTTGGAGAAAAAGCTGAAGGAACAAACAAAGCACATTGTTCCACATGAACATAAACGGAAGCTGTATCCGTACATTCGGTTGCTCCTTTGCTATTTATGGCGATAACTTCATAGTTTTTTGATTCTAAAGGAGTAACCTGTCTGACGGGAGCGAAAATATTGTCGTTCCAGAGATAAACCATTCCTCCTCCGGCAGTTAAAGTGACTAAGCCTCCGGAGCATACCGTATCGAAATCGGAAAATAAGGT
>JAFGWF010000197.1 GCA_016937295.1 Bacteroidales bacterium | reverse complement strand
TCGGCCATCTGAGGTTCACAACTTGCCGTAACTACAAAAGCTTCAAGGTTGAATACATCCGGTTTGAGTCGAAAATTTCCGGCTTCTCCTCTTTGTAAAGTGTCCACAATAGTCTTATAACCAAGGTAGGAGACATGAAAAATAGCTGGAGTTTTTATCTTAAATTGGAAAAATCCGTTAGCATCCGAAATTTTATGAATTACTGAATCTTGATGGTTTAAATCGAAGATAATAATATGTGCATTCGGAATAGATTCTCCCGTAACTATATCGGTGACAATATGTTGCCCGAAGGAGAAAAATCCTGAAATTAGCAAAAGCCAAAAGATAAAATGCTTTTTCATCTATCACTTATTTGATTTATCCATAGTCGTTGTCGAAAGGAGTTAGTTTCTATATCATTCTTTAAATATTTGCTTTATCTCGTTTCGGAAAAAATGAGTAAAAGGGGCAACTCAAGAGATAGTTGCCCCAAAAAATAAACCTATTTATTTAACAATGAATTTCTGAGTTTTAATAATGTTTTGATTCGATAAAATTCTTAGTAAATAGATGCCGGAATTCAGATTTTGAACATCAATTTTGGTGATGGCTCTTGAGGCAAATTCTGATAATTGACGTTTGCCGGCGAGGTCGAAAATCTCAATTTGATATTCGGACTCTAAACCGGTTTCAATCACTAGATAATCGTTAACCGGATTTGGGAAAATGCGTATCATATTTTCCGTAATTTCACTAAACCCAACAGAAGAAAGTTTTGTTTTTGTGAAACTTACATTCCCTGATGAAGTTCCGGCAAAGTCGGTAAATATCAATTTATAGACGTCACCATCCTGATTTTTTACGAAAAAAACTAAGGAATCTTGGCACTGATAGGTCATAGTGGTCATGCTGAATGCTTTCCAATCCCAACCAATAACGGCTTTTTGATCGCTAAAACTAAAGTCGGACCAGTTGGTTAATGAGGTGTCAACTCCTTCAACACGAGCAATTTCCACCCCATAATTCGAAAGAACTCCTGTAACGGGATAATAACCACCGGTAGGTTGCTCAGCCATATATTTTGTGAACATGATATCCCAATCGGCTGATACAGGCTCGTGGTCAACAACTTGTTTGGAGGTTAAATCGTAGTATAAGAAGTTTTTGTCCATATAGGAATTTGTGTTTAAAGTGACGGAATTCTGGTTTGACCCATCCAGATTTGCAAAAAGAAAATGATAAATCCCGGCGGCAGATTCCTTTCCTTGAATCCATAATTTCAAATAACTTCCACTAACTGTTTTTATCACAAAAAGACTATCTCCGGTAAGGTTGTGGGTAATCATGTTATAAACTCCCCAGCCATAGTCAGGATGTCCGGTGGCATAGAGTCCAAAGGCTCCTTCTTCCCAACTTTCTTCTGAGTCGTACATCGGATTCCAATTGCTTATCCCATTGGTGTCCAATGTGTTCCATGCTGAAGTGTCGCCGTTTGGATAGCTAAAAAGCATGGCTCCGGCGCCACTGTTTACCAATAAACTTGAGCTCATTTTGCTTGTTGCGAAGCCTATGTCCCAAGTGTTGCGAGGTGAACTCTGAACTAAACCGTTTTTTACGCTGTAAAAAACATCGTTGGCATACCCTGCTCCATAACTAATGGTTTGGGTTTGCGAATAAATTGTTGTTACTGAAATAACAACTAAACAAATAGATAATATAAATCTGTTCATAATAAAAAGATTAAAATTTTAATAAAAATGTGAAATACAATACTTTAACTAAGCGGTGATAGGTGTAAATTTACATGTATTGTTGAGGAGAGCCGCGAGAGGGAGAATTGGTTGAAAATCTTTGAAGAATTTGTGAAGCAATGGGATGAGGCCTAACCACCAAATCACCATATTTTGTAGTGCAGATTGTTGATGAGCTAAGGATTACGCCATGACTGAGGAAGGTATTCTGAAAACTTTTGTCCGCATCCACAGGCGAAATATGAATTTCAGCATCATCTTTCTTTATGAAGTTTTTTTCTATCTTAACAAGTTCCTGGTTGAAAATTCTATAAAAGTGGAAATTAATAATGGCATGTAACGCAATATTTGCCAGTGCAAATGACACCAACAAAATTACAATTTTCCGTTTTATAGCCTTTAACATGCCGTTTATTTTACCTTGTTAACTTAGATTAGAATTTGTTAAAAGATTTATAATAAATATTTTATGTCAAATTTTTATTAAGAATCATTCTAATTTAGAACTCTAATGGATTGGCTACAAATGTACATTTATTTTAAAATGTACAATAAAAAGTTTGATGATAAATCTCAATTTTAATTTCTGTTTAAATCCTGATTATACGAATCCAAAACTTTCAATAGCAATACAACCGTAATCATTTTATGTAACAAAGAAATATTAGTGTAGGTAAATTACCTGATTTTCAAAATATCATAATTATTACTTTAATAGTTTAGTTAATTAACTTACTTTTGTACCATATTAACCTATAAACAATAAACTTATGAAACTTAAACTTCTTACTTTCATTTTGGCTTTAGTAGTAATGGCTTCTTGTTCAAAAGATGCTTTAGATATTACTTTTGACGCTAATTATCCAGTAGATTTGAATGTTTTGGTGGGCTCATCCAAAGCGGATCAAGGTGTGTTTGATGTGCGCGATACTATTGATCTTCAGTCGGATGCTGAGGTAGCCAAATATCTCGACAGAATTAAAAAATGGGAATTGACCGGCTTAGATGGTCAGTTTAAAAACCTCTCTGAGCAGTTTACTCTTATCAATGGCGTTTTAAAAGTGTCTTCAGGAGTAAATTCTGCTGAATGGACTTTTGCAAATATCAATGTAACAGAGGCTTACGCTTTATTATTAGAAAATGCTGCTGGACAATTTGACCAAATTAACAGTATGCTTGCTGCTAAAGGAAAAGTTATCATCTCCTTTGTTGGAACAACAGATAAGCAAAACATTAACTTCAACTTGGGAACCAACCTAAAAACTAAAGTTACTGCCAATCCATTGGATTAAGATTTTAGAAAACATCGTTAAAGCACCAATTCCGAAAGGTTTTGGTGTTTTTTTTAGCCTCCCGCTTTTTTGGCTTTGTAACCTGTGCTGGTTAATAGGTTCAATATTTTGTCTCTGTGATCGCCCTGAATAATTATTTCGTTGTCTTTTGCCGAACCACCCGTTCCAAGTTTGTTTTTTAATTTCGCTGCCAAATCTTTCAAATCATCTTCAGTGCCAATAAATCCTTTCACAACGGAAGCTACCTTTCCGCCGCGTCCACCTTTTTCTAACCAAATCTTTAACTGTTGTTGGTCGGGTGGGAGGGTTGAGGCCGTATTTTCTTCATCTTCAAATATATAGTTCGGATTGGTTGAGTAAACAATGCCGTCTGTTTTGCGATTTTGTTTCTTCATATTCTGCGATTTAGCGTGTTATTTCTTTCGTATCATCATTAAACCATCCCGAATGGGAATCAATAAATTCGTCACTCTTGAGTCACTCTGTACAAACTGGTTGAAATCTTGTAATCCTTTAGTTTCCTTGTCTTTGCTTTGTGGCTCCGTTAAAACCTTACCACTCCAAAGCACATTGTCGGCTACTATGATTCCACCAGATTGTAATATATTGATAACCATCTGATAATAAGTTAGATAATTTTCTTTATCAGCATCAAGAAAAACTAAGTCGGGAATAAAATCAAGCTTAGGAACGATTTCCAACGCGTTGCCTTCATATATTTTTATGCGATGGTCAAAACCGGATTTTAGAATGTTTTTTCGAAGATGCGTAAGATATTCAGGATTTATTTCCAAAGTGTGTATAAGACAGTTGTCCGGAGTTTGTTCGGCAACTGCTATGGCTGAATAACCGGTGAAACCTCCAATTTCTAAGATGTTTTTTGCTCCCGCAATGGTGGCCAGCAGTCCTAAAAATTTCCCCTGAAGATTGCCACTTATCATTCTGGGCATCAATGTTTTGATATGAGCCTCTCGCTCAATTTCCTGCAATAATTTTGATTCTGCTTCGCTATGAGCTAACGCATAATCCTCTATTTCTTTTGGTATAAAATCCATGATTAATCTTTTGAATAAATTAAACTTGACAGTTGATTTGGAGCGAATATTTCGTTAGCAACTTCTAAAAGCATGGAGGAGTCAATCTCATCTATCTTGTTGTAAATCACCGATAAATCTTCAATATTATCATAGAACAACATGCTCTTTCCCATGCCTATCAATTCGTTTACGTTGTTATCATTGCTGATAGCAATTTGCCCTTTGATTTGGTTTTGAGCAGCATGTAATTGAACTGTTCCTAGTCGTTTTTCGCGAAGTTTTTGAAGCTCTTTTTGTACTAAATGAATGGTCTTTTCGAGATATTCAAAATCAGTCCCTAAATAAATGCTCACAATTCCGGTATCGCTGTAAACCGTATAATTGGACTCTAAATTATAGCAAAAACCATATTTTTCGCGGATGCCGAGGTTTAAGCGCGAATTGAGTGCCGGACCGCCTAAAATATTGTTTAAAAGGTATAAAGTGGTTCGCTGTGGATGGTCGGCACCATAAGCCTCATTGGCCAAAATGCAATGTGCTTGAAACTGAGCCTTAGGTTTTATAACTGCAATGGGTTGATAGTTAAGGGGTTTTTCACGAACGAAACTCCTTGTCGAAGCAGGAATATTACCGAAATATCTCTCGGAAAGTTTTACAATAGTTTGAAAGTCAATATCACCGACCGAACAAATTACTATTTGATCGGTGTGGTAAGTTCGTTTTATAAATCGGAAAATATGACTTCGCCGGATACTTTCTACTTTTTCCTTTGTGCCAAGAATATTTCGACCTAAGGCTGAATCAGGAAACACAACCTCTTCGATTTCGTCAAAAATCTCTTCGGAAGGATTGTCGCGATAACTGTTTATCTCGTCAATAATCACGTCTTTTTCCTTTTCAATTTCACGTGCAGGGAAAGTGGCATTTTGGCTTATATCGGCAAAAAGCTCCACGGTTCGATGCAGATGTTCCTTCAGAAAACTGGCGTAAAGGCAAGTTTCTTCCTTGGTTGTAAAGGCATTCATGTCGGCTCCTACGGAATCCAAGCGATTAAGAATATGGAAGGATTTTCGGCGTATGGTTCCTTTAAAAACGGTGTGCTCAATAAAATGTGCCATGCCCTGCTCGTTTTCCAACTCATCGCGGCTGCCGGTATTGATGATAACCCCAAAATGAGCCACCGGACTCTTTACTCTTTTGTGAATCAGTCGGATACCGTTGGCTAAGTTATGCCTTTCGTAGTAATGATTTGTAATCAATCTTTCGTTTTTTTCTTTTTGTTAATATCACGTTCGATAAACTCAATCAATTGATGATGTGCCAACCGCTTTGCCAGAATCTTTTTATTCTCGTCTAATAAATAAATTGTTGGCGTGCTGATAATATCATACAAATCGTGATAATTTTCTGTGGCTGAACGAGTTCCGTTAACGTTGTCCCAGTTTGCAATGTCATTATCTTTAATGAATTTTTTCCATTTCACTAAACTTGTGTCGCTGCAAACGGCAAAAATTTTCATGTTATATTCTTTTTCATAAGCCTTGAACCAATTGCGAATTTCTTTGACTTCGGCACGACAATGACCACAGTCCGGATCATAAAAAATCACGATGGTGTAATCGGCTTTCAGTGCATACATCGACTTCAAATTATTTGCAGTGTCAATCATTATCATGTTTGGTCCAGGTCTTCCTAAAAGTAACTTATCCAATGTGTTAGCTCTTGAAACTATATTTTTCATCACTGCTTCATTTACCCAAAAGGCTTCACCGGTTTCGTAATATTTTTTCACTAAATGCACAAAAACCGCATCCATTCCCATAATCTTCGAGGTTTCGGTTTCATAAGTCAAATACCAGATATTGTATTTGTATGTTTCGCGATTTGGTTTAGCCTTAGCGATAAGCCAATCGGCTTCCTTGATTAAGGTGTCGGGATGTTGAAGTAAAACTTGAGTGTAATATCTTTTTAAACGATTGGCATAGAGAGGAGTGCGAAGTA
>JAFGWF010000196.1 GCA_016937295.1 Bacteroidales bacterium | reverse complement strand
CCCATGCCGATAAGGGTAAGCAATACACCAAACACGCCAGCTTTGAGGAGAATTGCCGAAACCATTGGCGAAACATCGCTTTCGGCCTCGCCATGTGCTCCCGGAAGCCAAATGTGAAGTCCTACCGAAGCTGTTTTGGTGAGGAAACCGGCTAAAAGTAAACCATAAGCCCATACCGGATAATTGGAGATATTATTCAGAATGTCAAGTGATGGGAATGCTTGACCTATATTGGCAATACTGAATGCCATCAATAGGGCATAAGCACCGCCAAGGCTAAAGAGCATATAACTTAATGCGTGAGGCATTGATTTTTTACCTCTGATAATCAAGAAATACGAGCCGGCAGTCATTAATTCCCAGCCGTAGAAAAATTCAAGAGTTGTCTTAGCTTCGATAATGGCAGCCAATCCGGCAAACATCAGCAGTGCCACCGGATAAAAACCTTGGCGTTTGCCCTTGTATTTATAACCGGCAATCAACGTGAGAATTCCACCGATAATGAAGATTACTTCAAATATAAGCCTTAGATTATCTAATTGAGGATAAGCAAAATAGAAGTAAATGCCCATGCCTAAAATCGCAATAGTGTTTTTTGCAAAAACCGGTAATTCATCAGCAAAGTAAAGTAGAGCCACAAAGAGCAATGGAATGAAGTTAATCATCGCACCGGCTTCGGTGAACTGAGCAGTGAAATAGCCAATTACGAATAGCAAAGCGGTGAGAATTATAATCGGAACGATTTTGTGAATTTGGATTTTAAAGTCGAATTTGTAATTGTCTTCAGCTTTAACAGCATATCCAAACCAACGCATTAGATAAACAGCTTCGAGAAAAGACCCGACAATTATTACTGAAATCCAGCCGAATAAGCCGTGATTTGCCAAATCCATGACGAAAGTCCATTTAGAGAAAAAGGAGGGAAATGGAGGGAAACCAACTAAGGCAAAGATGAAAACTCCCATTAAAAAGAGTAGAAAAGGTTTTCGGCGAAGTATAGCCCATTCCTTAATTTCATTGGCTTTTACAATGCCAACCAGCCAGAAAAACCCTGTTTTTGCAAGAATATTTGTGATTAAAATTCCGAAGAAAACGTAGTTTACATCTGAGCCTAAAAAACCTCTAAGACCAAGAATGAGCATGAGCAACCCTAATTGTCCTACTGAGGAATAAGCTAATACACGTCTTGCGAAACGTTGCTTTACGCCCAACAGATTAGCTCCAATAAAAGTGATTGCACCTAAAAGAGCAATATAATAACTCCATTCCGGTGAAGCAATTGGCAATAATTTGTAGAGCATATAAAGTGAAGCTGTGGCAGTGCCGGCAGAAACAATTGCCGAAAAACCTTGATGAGCTCCTTCATAAACGTCTAAACCCCAACCATTTGCCGGAAAAGGTTTTAGCTCAAGAATGGCTGAAATAAGAATCAGGAAGATAATTATTGGTCCGCCAACCATATATTTTAAATTCGACTCAATAATCATATCAATATTGAGGGTGCCTGTGTAGAAATAGGCGAAGATGATGCCGATGAGTAACATGCTGGAAATAATGCTTGTGGCTAAGAGGTACTTAAATCCGGCACCTACAGCGCGATTGCCTTTTTCGATAAGAATCAAACCTGCCGTTGCGATGGAAGTGATTTCTAAGAAAACGAAAAGGTTGAAGATGTCGCGAGTCATTATTACGACGTTGAACCCCATTAAAAGGACGAGATAGATTACAAAGGCATTGCGTCCTTTCCGTTTGAAGTTGACAAACAGATAGATACCACCCAGAAAGCCTAAAAGATTGACAATGAAAGTCAGGAAAGCTTCTTCTGCCCCCATTAGCAAGTTGATGGATAATGGTGGTTGAAAGCCGGCAGTAAATATGTACGAGGAGGTTACATTGCCAAAATAGAACCCTGCAAACCATTGAGCCGATACGAACGACATAAAGGCTATGGTGGCTAATGTTAGTCCTCCGGCAAAATTTCTTCCAATATTGCCTAAAATTCCGATAGCGAAACCCACTCCGAGGGCTGCCGCAACAATGTAAATAGGATCTACCATTTCAAATCGTTAAAATTGTTAATTTGTAAAGTCCGTTTTGCTTTGAAAAGCTTCATGGCATAAGCTAATAGAAGAGCGGTTGTACCAAAACCAATGACGATTGCCGTGAGAACGAGAGCTTGTGGTACAGGATCCACAACTTGCCCAAGCACGCTGTGATTTGCTCCTTGCTCCACTGCTGAGTCGATGATTGGTGCTGTCTTGCCTTTAACGTATCCAAGACTGACAATCAAGATGTTAACTCCCGTTTCCATGATGGTGAAACTAAGAATTATCTTGATAATATTTTTTTGGGAGAGAATGCCCCAGAATCCTAAGACAATCAATCCAAAGCCAATTAGAAGGCTGATTTTTCCTAATTCAAAAAATTCCATAGCTATGATTCTTTTTGCGATTTTTGATATTTTTCGAGAATATTCGAAATTTCGGCACCAACTTTAAGTCCAATGAAGCTATAAATAATAGGAATAGCTCCTGCGCTCAAAAGAGTTCCAAATTGCCCTTGTGGTAATATACGGTTGTCGAGAAAACCACCGGCTAATAAAATTCCAAGAACTCCCATTAATACGAAAACAACCCCTGAAATGCTTTCAACCCAGAGAATTATCTGGTGGTTGATGTGCATATTCGGGTTAGCCAATATTGCTAAAGCAATTGCCGAAGCAATAATAGCTCCCCCTTGAAAACCTCCGCCGGGAGTCAGGTGGCCGTTCATAAAAACGTAAATTCCGAAGAGAATGATGATAGGCACTAATAAATTACTGGAAGTAGCAAGCAGTTCGGAGGTGCCTCGGTGGATAATCACTTTGTTTTCATCTGCTTCGGTGAGTTTTAGGAAGAAGCCAATGATAGAGGCGGTGAGGAACAAAATGGTGACTTCGCCCAGAGTGTCGAAACCTCGATACGTTACAACAACAGCAGTGACTAAGTTTGCCGCTCCGATTTCGGCTGCGCCTTTGTCGGCGTAATGAGCTGCAATTCCGTCAAGTTCTGTTTTGGGTGTAAATCCTACATAAAGATTGTAGAAAATATACACAAAGCTTAACAGCAATAAACTGATTAATAAATTTCTAAGCATGGTGTTTTTTTATTTTGTTCAACACATAAAAATAAATTAAAGTGGTCAGGCCGCTTCCAATCGAGGCTTCGGTCATTGCCACATCCGGTGCAGCCATTAGCAAAAACAAAATCGAGCTGAAAAGACTTACAACGCCGGTTGCGATTACGGCAACAGATAATTTCTTCGACTGTATGGCTAAGGCTCCGATGACAAAGGAAAGCAAGCCTATGAAGCTGGCAATCAGTATATAAATCATTTCGTTATTCATCTTTTGGTTCCTCCAATACTTTATTATCAATATCTTCTTTCAATTTATCCACTTTGGTATCTTTGGTGAAAGGGATTTTCATTACATAAGCGGCACGCATCAATATGTGTGAGGAAACCGGATTGGTGATGATGATGAAAATGATTAAAATGATTACTCTTCCTATCCAATTGGATTCCGACCAGTTTTCTATGGAAAGTAAACCAATGCCTAAAAAGGATAAAATGGCTCCAAGAGTTGAGGCCTTCGTTCCGGTTTGAACGCGGTTATAAACATCGGGCATACGAATAAGCCCGATTGAAGCAATTAAAAGACTTAATGAACCCATTATTAATAGAGCTCCTCCTAAATATTGAATTATTTCCATTCTAAAGCCCTCCTTGAATATATCTGGCGACAACGATTACCCCCAGAAAACTTAACAATCCGTAAACTATGGCCACATCAAAATATATTGCTCTGCCGGTAAGCAATGCCATAACTCCAATCAATACTAATGAATTGACCGTGATACTATCAAAAGCCACTACCTTATCGACTAAAGAAGGCCCTTTGAAAAAGCGATACAGGCCGCCCAGCAGCGACATCAATAATATGACTACTGCTATAAGAATCAAATACTTAATCATATATCTCTTTTAAATATGTTTCAAATTTGCGTACTAAAATTTCCGTGGCTTGGTTTACATCACTGTATTTTACATCAATCCAATGGATATAAAGCGCATTTTCGTGAATCTCTATCGTGAAAGTCCCTGGCGTGAGTGTGATGCTATTGGCCAGTATCAGACGTGCCATTTTTGAATTTAGGGTTGTTTCCACTTTGACCACTCCCGGGTTGATTGGCAGGGTGGGAGAGAGAATTCGCTTGGTAACATCAATGTTTGCTTTTATTAGCTCAATTAAAAACACGAAGATGTAAATCAATGTGTAGAAAAAAGCTTTGGGGGTTAATTTTATCTCGCTAAATAGTTGGCATTTAGAACAAAATAGCAACGATAAAAGAAGTGATAAAACCAAACCGACTACTATGATTTCTGCTTTGAAAGACCAATTCAATAAAAGCCATGCCGCCATGATTATCACAAATGAAACCGATAGATTCTTAATTTTCATCAGAATTATGTTTTAATTTCCTGTTATTAAACTTGCCAAATGTATTCTTTAAAAATTTTACATCTTTAGCTCTGAAAATGAGATTTTTTATAATTGAAAGGTTGAAACAATCATTAATAAATAGATATATATCAATAAATAAGTATGTATAGATTTGTTTATGTGTTAACAATCAGTCGGAATGCATAATCGTAATATATAGATATTCAGTATTATAAACTGAAATATATAAAAAATACGTTAATTATTAGATTTTATTATCATGGTGTTAGTGCCATTTTTTCTAGCGGCAGCCGAATGAAAAATTATGTCACGGAGGGAGCAAAAATCACTGTCAATAGATAAAAGTGATTTGCAATTTAGAATACGATATTTTAGCTTGTTTAGCATAAATCTAAATTATAAATAATGCGCTTTTGCTTGATAACTGTTTGAAAAGTCAATAATAACTAAGTTTGGTAATCATTTATGTAATACGATGAGTTATTGTAGTTTAATTATTTAAAACAAAAAATAGAATAATAAATTTAATGAATCTAAATAGTGATTTAAATAATAAGTAAAATTTTGAAAATGTATTTTAAAAATAGCGATTGATATCGTTTTATTGTATTGGATTAAAGGGATTTGGGTAATGTTTGAGTTTGAAGTGTGATTCTTAATAAAGGGATTCACTTTTCTAAATTATAATAGAAATGCTTGATTCTAAATTATTTATATAAATTTATATTAAAACATGAATATATTTGCATACTAACATTAAATCCACAAACATGAAGTCAGTAAAATCAGGAATGCTCTGTATAGCAGAGGAAATACAGTTGAGTAAATCTAACCTAACCGATAACTATTTGGTGCTGGAGTCGAACTATCACGAAGGGTATTATATTAATCTTCCTTTAGAGAAAAACACTCCGGAGGAGCATCATTTATTTCTACTTTCTCAATCAAATGCCTTTTGTTTTCAGGATAAAGTGATTCGTACTATATCCTCATTTGAGCGGGAAGGTGCAAAGCGAATACACGTTTATCCCGGAACAGTTTCGACGCAAGGCGGTAGCTATAATCTCATCCGTTTTAGGCCTGACGAGCTTGATGAGGTAATGAATTTGCTTCCGCATTTTAAGGCTCGGGGTATTGAGTTTGTCAAAGCTAAGAGATTTGCAAAACAGTCGGTTGTTGTTCAGTACAAGCGAATGGTCAATTTGGAAGAATTAAAGCAAGGAATTTTTGTCGAAAAAGGTTCTAAGCATATTTATTATTTACCGATGGTTTTGGATATGGATTTTTCGATTTTCAAGAAATTGGTTATTCACGTAAGAAATAATTGTGATTATAAACATTTTGAGTGTTCATTGGCGTATTCCATTGATTCTGAATATAAAATACAGGATTACGCTAAGATTTATTCGCCTAATTGTGAAACAGACAGGTTAAAAGAGTTTAATGATCATTTTGAAAAAGCTGCCAAACATTTCCATCTTATTTAGTTTTTGTAAATAAAAAATGCCGACCAAAAAGTCGGCATTTTCATTTAATGTATCAACAAAGTTAATCGTCAACCCCAATGATATAACCTTCAATTCCAACAATTTTATTCTTTTCGTACCATGGACTGGCCGATAAGGTATGGTGTAAACGTTTTCCATCCGTGGTATTGCGAGTTAGTTTAACTCCGGTGATAGTTTTTCCGCTCACCACCTGCTTGAATATTTGTTCAACCACTTTTTTATCCTCGTCCGAACGGTTCAAGGTATAATGTTGGCCGATTGGATCTTTGATTCCGGTTTGAGCATATAGTTCTTTCCAAACTTCGTTCACTTCTACGTAAACTCCGTTGACATCAATTCGGAAATAACCTACTTTCGATTGGAGTAGTTTCTTCTGAAAATCAATCATCATAGCATTGGTGCCGCTTAGTTCGCGACTTAAAACCTCATCAAAAGATTTTATATCTTCAACGCCACCACTATCAATGATTTCTCTTCTGGAGCATTGCATTGCCATACGAATATTTTCACGAACAACTACCTCAGCTTCTTCATCGGCCATTTCTTCCCAACCGGTAATCATAGCTTTGATGGCAGATAATGGTTTATAGCCTGTGGTTGTAAGATAAACGTGAACAATGACAAAGGTGAGAAGCAAAAATGCGCCAACTACGTGAATGTAGGCAATTGGTCGAATGGCATAACCTTCTCCCGTTTTCAAAAATTCGTAGAACGCTAAATATAAAACTCCGGTGGCAACCATTGTTGGCAGAATTATAAAATTCAACCCAAAATATGCAGCCCTCTGTAAAGGATTAAATTTGGTATAAACTGTTTTGTGAGTGGGATGAGGTTTTCCTTGAAAAATACCTTTGATATAATATTCAACTTGATCTACAATTTGCTGACGTTTAGGCATATATTGACGCCACTCGCCGGTGATAAACAGCCAGAAGAAAATCAGCACTAAAATTATCATATAGGTATAGGCAGCATTATTATGTAATAAAACCGCTTTGTTGAATCCAAAAAGGGAGAAGTTGCCGTGAACCTCAAATCCTGTGAGTGCCAGAAACAAAATGAGCAACGTTTGCGTCCAGTGCCAAAAGCGCTCAAACCTTCTATATATATAAACTCTTTTCATAATATCTTTTGTTTTATAGGTTTAACATGTTAATTTTTAGCACGCATTCTTAGTATGGCATGGCCAACAACTCCGAGGAAAGTTAGAATGATTAGAATCACACCTCCGGCTTCGATAGCTATATGTCTATCTCGTCCCGGAATATACACTTTATCTAATCCATTCAGAACCGAATGTTTGCTGTGGCAATCTTCGCATTTAAGTGAAGTTTCAGCAGGAGTAACAGTGTGATTAATAGGCCAATACGAAACTGTTTCAACAAAACCAAAACTACCGCTATATGGCATTCCGATGGCTTTCATTCCGTTGTTAATGGCTTTATCCCAGTCCCAATCGCCCCAAAGTGCACCTGTTCCTTCGGCGCCAAACGTGTTGACTTGTATCAAAGTTTTGTTTTTAATGTCGTAAGGTTGTTTTCCACGCATTAGTTTAACAGGGAAAATCTTTGATGGGTTTTTCGGATCCATTGGAGTAATATTGTCGGCATAAGAACCATATAACTTGTTCATAACCAATGGTGATTCGGTGATTTTGTCGTCAAACATGTGAATCTTGGCATTTCCATTAAACCAGATATAACTTGGCTTTTGGTTTTTGACATAAATCTGCTGACCGTGTTTTGTGTCATCTAAAACTGTCGAATCCGGTGTGATATGCTTTTCATCGGCATATACCTCGCCGTTTTTCTTTGTAGCTGCATTGGTCCAATCCCACCAAACAAAGGTATGCGCGTCAGTGGCATATTTCGTTATATGACAGGTTTGACATGCAATCTGGTTGAAATGTGAATTCAATGTTTTGGACTTGTGTGGCGTGCTTGTATGGCATTCGGTGCAGGTTGCTCTATTCTCGTTTGAGGTCGAGGTAGTGTACATATTGCCTCTAATTGTATGGTTTTGAGTGATATGACATTTGGTGCAACTCATGTTTTTGCCTTTGGCGTTCATGTGAACATCAAAATCGCGCTCGCAATTGTTGAGCTCCTTGCTTAAATCGCCATGTTTTCCATTGTCTTTTCCTGCTCCCTGATAATGGCAATGTCCGCAGTTTTGCTTAGTTGGATGCCCAACCTTCTGTGCAACAAGCTTTAAATTAACCTTGGGGTCTGGCAAGCCTTGAAAGGTCTTTTTATACATACGGGTGTTGTCGTGACAAACTAAACAGTCGATGTTTTTTGGGTTTTTGAAATCGAAATTATTGTCTGTCCAACCGTAACCGGCGTGGCATTTGGAGCAATAATTCATGTTGGAAGTTACCCCGATACAAAAATTGTTAGGAACGTTCTTCTTTCCTAAAATCACTTTGTCTCCGTTTATCAACGTGTCGTGCTTAAGCCATTGCCAGTGAACACTGTTCATAAATTCCTGTCCGCGGCCAGTGTGACAGCTTAAACATGCTTCCGTAACTTCCTGTCCGGTTTTGAAATCTTTGTTTAATTCTTCAAAACTGCTGTGGTCTGCTGGCATCTTCTCTAAATCGGTTACAATAATCTCTTCGATATTGAAGGGCATAGGCACTTTATCAGGATTAATGAACCAAATGAGAGAGAAGATAACAATTTCAGGTATGATTATTACCAGAAATACTTGAATCAACTTTTTCATAAATCTTTGTTTTAGGTTTATATCGCTTAATAATTACAGAATATTTCTCTGTTGCATTGCAAAGTAAAGAATTTATATAGACTATTAATAAATGTTAAAACGCGAAGTGGTAAACTAATTTTCTGATATAAGTCATATTTGTTATTGAAATAACAATACATTATATGGTATATATAAAAAATGGATAAATTTATAAATGTCTAATAAACAATAATATAAATATTTCAATAATTTAGAATAGATTATAGATACATATAATAATTTTTAAAGGCTGTTTGGCTAATTGTTTGTTAATTATATAACTATGAATTTAGAGGAATATTGAATTCTAAATAATAATTACAAATTGGAATATGGTTAAATAAAAAAAGCTGCCCATTTTTGGGGCAGCTTTTTTTGTAGTGACGGATGATGTTAATCACATACTTCTCGTGGATCCGGTTGAACAACTTCGCGGTGTTTGAAGCTTAGGTCAGGATGGGTTATTTTGTTCGATTTTGCTTCGATTGCTTTTGAAGGGGATGTGCCTTCAACTAGGTCATATTTGTGCACTTCCTCTGCGGCAACAAATCCGTTCCAGCCGTTTGAGATAGCATCACTTAGACCAATCGCGTTGTATCCATAACGCAAACTATACGCATCGTAGCCCAAGATTCGCAGATAACCAACTAATGCTGATGAGCTTTGTCCTGTATAACAATATATTACAATCTTTTTGTTTGTGGGTAAGGTTGCTAAATCTGTTTGAGGTTTCATGCTTGTTTTTGGTCCGTACCAAATCGCTCCTTTGATGTGAACTTCATCGTAAATTGCTTTAGGCCAGTAATTTACTATATAATAATCCTCCAAATTCTCAACCAAAGTTTCAATAGTGACGGAATAATTATAATTAATCTCCTCTTGAGCCCTAATTTCTAAAATCTCGCTGATGGTTTTACCCTTTGTCTTGATAACAGGATATTTTCCTTTGGATTTTTTAGGTTTTTTTTCATCGGTCAAATACTCCGAATATCTATTTCCGATTTTTTCTGTCCAATTGAACGAAAACTTCGAATTCCAGACTGACATTCCAAATTTTAAAGCATACGCGTTTCCGTACCCGAGAGCTCTTAAAATGCTCACCACATAAGCCGAGCCTTGACCCGTATTGTCGATAACCACAATCTTTTCGTACTGAAAACTATTGAATGTTTTGAGGAATGATATAATATTCTCTCTATCAATATTTATAGCACCGTCAATATGTCCAGCAACATAATCTTCGTGATAACGAATATCAAGGAGTAAATAGTTTAACTGATTAGCCTCCACGTCTTCGGCTTTAATCAGAAATGGGGAAGCTGGCGAATTAATGTAATCGCCGCTTGCCTGAAAGAAATCTAGTAATGCTTTGCTCTGATCTTCGATTTTTGGCATTTGTAATTCAACAATGCTCATATCGTGTTCCGGAGTGGTGCATCTCCACAATAAACTCATTGTCAGGAAGAATACAACTCCTATAGTTGATAGCCGTTTAATATTCATAATATCTTTCTTTTTATGTAAACAAAATGTTAATTCCTAATCACAACCTCCACCTGCTGCCTCTTTCTTTTTGCCTGATTTAACAGGCTGAAAATTTTGTGCAGGGGCTTTAACTTTAGTTTCACCTGACTTTCCTGCTCTTACCAATTCGGCAAAATCATATTTAGGTGTTTCGGGATTGTAGTTGGCCGATAACACATGATAGTTGTCTATTATGTGTTCTTTTATGAAGTCATAATTGCCATGAACAATGAAGAAATTGCGAACTCCTATTTGTTGCAATATAAAGCCAGCAAAAACTACTTCCTCAGTCGAACTTCCATAAAGTATATTTATGGCATCTTTTTCAAGAAAAGTCCGACAATTATTGTTTTTAGTGATGCTGGAGAATGGAATATTTATAGCTCCTCTAATGTGCCCTGCATCAAATTCTAAGGGTGACCTCAAATCTACAAAGGTGTATTTAAGCGTGCTGTCCTCGACATATAATATGTCGGCCAACATGTGTGGAGTGATGATATTGGTTTGGTGATTCGCTGCAACCAAAGCCTCTTTTGGTGATAATACAAAACGCTTTTTAGGATCCACCTTGCATGAAGTAATGGCCAAAGCTAAAACTACTATTATTAATATACTTTTCATAATATGTCGATTTAATCGCATCCTCCGCCGGCAGCTTCTTTTTTCTTGCCTTTTGTCGGTACAGGAGCTGTGTTTTTAACTTCTTTATTTTCATCAACAACCGAAGTGCCTACGAAATATGCACTTGCTGCTTTTCGAAAATTATACTTCACAAAATCAGCATTTACGGCTGTTTGCTTTGGCTTGGTAGGCCTTAGAATGGTTTCTGCCCAGTAGTTTAATCCTCCTTGCAGGATATAATTATTTTTATATCCCATTCGAGTACAAATCATCCAAGCTTTTGCCGATAGGTCTGAAGAATTGGAAAAGAATACGTTTGTATAGGTTTTTTGATCTAAAACCGTTTTGTATTGCTCATCCAGCAGGTTTTCGATGGGAATATTAATGGCTCCCGGAAGACTGTACAGGTCAAATTCTGCCTTGCGCCGGAGGTCAATCAAAACTATGGAAGGATCATTATTCATAATCCGTTTGGCTAACTCGTCAGTTGTGATAAATTTATCGGCACTTAGCGTTAAATCTATTAATTGACAAGGGGTTAATCGCTCATTAACATGCCGTTTGACATCATCTAATGTGAATGCCCAAACTGCACCTATGAGTAAAACAACCACGATAAATATTTCAAATTTCTTCATGGCTAATTATTTAAAGTTTAAAATTTCGTTTTAGAACTACACGTTGCTGAATTATTGTCACAATATAGAAAGCTATTGCGGCAACAACGGTCAGTAAAAATAGGAATAAACCTTGGCTTATGCCCAACCATTCGGCGATATTTACTTTTCCCATTGCTCCGCTTTCGCGAAGATTCATCCATAGCGACTCATAGGTGAATGCGTAGAAAAAGATTCCAATTAGTGCTCCTCCCACGAATACAATAGCGTCGATTTTTCCGGTTGCAGCAGCACAAATACTTGTGCCCGGGCAAAAACCGCCAATGATAAAGCCAAAAGCCATGATGAATCCCCCGACCAATGTTGGAATCCAGTAGGTTTGGGGATAGAAGATTTCTTTAATATCCATATAACCGTAGTAGCTCAATAGGTAGATTCCTATACCTGCGGTAATTGCCGCCGAAAAGAACACTTTTAGTACTACAAAATCATATCCGTAGAAAACTCCGGCAAGTTTGCGCGTATTGGTGAAACCGGCGGCTTCTAAAAGGAAGCCAAATCCGATGCCGATAAGAAAGGCCAGTAATAAATTTAACTCTTCACCTATAATATTTGTTGGAAATAATGGTCCCATAATGTTCTGTTTTATTTAAATCCATAATTTTCTGAAAAAATAGGCTATTAGATACCCACCACCAAAGATGGCGATTAATCCAATAAACCCGGAAAGTGATAGCACACTCATTCCCGACATAACCATGCCCGAAGTACAGCCTCGACCCAATTGCGACCCAATTCCAAAAAGCAATCCGCCGGAAGCTGCCGCTATCAAACGTGTTTTGTTGGAAATATGAGGAGGTTTTATTATCTCTGAACCAAGTCGTCCAAAAATAGCGGCGGAGAGCACTGCTCCTGCAATAACTCCTAAAACTTCAAAAATTAACCAAGTTTTTATCGGCACTTGGTCAGGTGATGACACGTATCTTTTAAAAAATTGGGCTTCTTTGGCATAGTCATGTGCCACAACATCTGTGGCTGCCACAACGGTAGTTTTCAGAGCACCACTTGCGCCTAATCCTTCGCCACTGAAAAAATATGCCGCAATCATAAATAGTCCGATTAAAAATCCGGCTAAATATGGGTTCATATATTTTTTACTTCTATCCATAATACTTTGTTTTATAATAGATTATAACTTGAAAACTGTCCTGCGTAAACCATAATATATCGGAAAGCCAGCCCACCGGCTAATATAAACAAGGCAGGAAGCCACGATGGTATTTTGTAGTGGTTTAGCTCTAAAATCTCTAATACTGCCGGAAAAACTAAGCCTAATCCCATCACTCCAACCCAAAAAATTGCTGTATATGGTCCTCCCAAAAATAGCATTGCTGTTTCAACTTGTACCAATGGGCCTGCCTTCATTCCCATGAAGAGGTGGATAATTAAAAATATTTCTACGGAGATTAAAATCAAATCTAATTTCGAGAATAAACGTTTCTCATCATGATTTTTCGACATCCACAT
>JAFGWF010000195.1 GCA_016937295.1 Bacteroidales bacterium | reverse complement strand
TTTGCCGGAAAAATTAATCAATGGCTTTTTGCGCGATTACATCCCAATTTTGCTATGGGATTAGCCGGTTTTTTCAGTAAAAAAAGTCGTGCAGCCAATGGAAAATATGATGCTGAATTCACTTCTGTCGAGGATGAAGTTTTAGTTCATTATTGCAGACAATACCTTGAAAAAGAACATATTGATTATTTCATTTTTGGCCATCGTCATCTAAAACTTGATGTTCAGATAGGTGAAAAATCCCGTTACATCAATCTTGGCCAATGGCTCTCAGGTAAAAGTTATGCGGTCTATGACGGAAAAAAGTTGGAGTTGAAAGAATATGACGATTAAGCCTTATTGAGCTTTTCCAAATCGTCCGGACTATTGATATTAATAAAAGTGGATTCCAACATGGTGATATTTAAAGGACATACATCCTTATCTTTCAGGAATTTATAAAGGGCATTCTCCGAAGAGTCATTTAGCCATTGTTCAAAATCGGTCAACGTTTCTTTTGCATACAAAGCATGAAGCGGTTCGAAAAAACCGTTCGATTTTGGCACACAGTACTTGCCTTTATTATCCTTCCAACACTGATAAAGTTGATTGATTAAAACATGGTTCAAATTAGGCATATCACAACCAAAAACCATTACTGCATCATTTTTTGAATGGAACAATGCGCTATGAATTCCGGCCATAGGACCTCGATTTTCAAATATATCTTTATAAACTTTTACTCCAAATTGCTCAAAGAGAGTTACTTCATTTGCAATTATAAAAACATCATCAAACAAACTGCCCAATAATTCCAAATGATGCTCGATAATTAATTTATTATCAATTCGAAGAAAAGCTTTATTGAAACCCCCATAACGTGAATTTTTTCCACCAGCTAAAACAACAGCACTACAATCTCTGATTTTAGTTTTCACCATCACTTTTAACTAATAAAACTATTGCTTCAGTACTGATGCCTTTTTCTTCGCCAACAAAGCCCAACTGTTCTGCAGTCTTTGCTTTCACATTTATTTGGTTTGGCGAAATTTCCATGATTTTGGAAAGATTGTCGATGATAAAAGGAATATGTGGAGAAAGCTTGGGTTTTTGAAGGTTTACGACTGTGTCGATATTGCCAACCTGATACCCATTCTCACGAACCATTTTCATCACTTCTCGAAGAAAGAATGAAGAGTCCATATTTTTGTTAGAGGGGTCATTATCAGGAAAATGGAATCCTATATCGCGGAGAGCGATGGCACCCAAAAGAGCATCACAAATAGCATGTATCAGAGGATCGCCGTCACTATGGCCACTGCACCCGAGATGATGCGGAATAACCACGCCTCCAACTATTAAAGGACGACCTTCAACAAGTTTATGAATATCCGTTCCGAACCCAATACGCATTGAAAAAGGCAGTTTTTATTGGTTTTCAGCGTTCAAGAAGTTAAACAAGAGAGAAAAACGAAGTGTGTTTTCTAATGGATTAGCCTGTGTTGTTGGAATTAAATAGGAAATATCAATCGCAAAAACATTATATTTAAAACCGAGACCTAATGTGAAAAATTTACGATTTCCTTTGGTAGCATGTTCGTAAAAATAGCCGCCACGGATAAAAAACTTTTCATCGTAGATATACTCTGCACCGGCACCAACATTAAATTCGCGCATTTCTTCGGCAAAACCACTTGGTGCATCGTAAAACGAAGTGAATAAAGCATTTACGATACCACGGTCAGGATCCATTCCGGATTCAATCTCAAATCTTCCATTACCGAGAGGGATATTATTTCCGGCGGTATCTTTAGCATAAACAGGAGGTGTTGGCACCAAAAGTTTGTTGATATCCACTGCAATCATCAACTTATTGTATTTATCAAGCTCAAGGGTAAGTGAGGGGCCAATACGTAAATTCATAGGAATAAAGTCACGCTCGAGAGTTTCGGAATAAGAGATTTTACCTCCCAGATTAGAAACATTTGCTCCAAAAGCAAATAAGCCTTTCGTTTTAAACCACTTAACAGATTTCTGATAATAAACGGCCACGTCAGCGGCTACCGTTTGACCAGGTTCCGTTAGGACACCATTAGCTGTCTGTCCTTGAGTTAAGTCAGAGCGAATATAACGAATACCAACAGCACCACTAAAGTTTTCAGTCAATTTTCGGCTGTAAGTAGCATCAATGCTAAATTCGTTAGGTTTATAAGTACCAAGATCACCACCAACGCGGTCGGTAAACTGAATCGATCCAAGAGAAAAATAGCGCAAGGAAGCCGAAACAGCTGAGATATTGTTTATCCTGTAATAACCTGATAAATAGGCCAAATTGATATCATCCACCAATTTGCTCAGCCAAGGGGAATAGTTGACAGCAAAGCCCAAGTCGGTTTCGATAAAAGGATATTTTGCCGGATTCCAAAACTGGGAGTTCACGTCAGGAGTAGTGCTCACACCAATATCTCCCATTGCACCACCGCGTGAATCAGGCGCTATAAGCAGGAAAGGCACGGCAGTCGTAATTGTGTTTATCTGATCCTGACCTAATAAGTCTTTATAAGTTTGACTATAACTATTTTGAGAAAAAGCCAACAGCAACAAGGCGATTAAAACAAAACTAACTCTATTCATATATCTATTAAAAATCTATCGTTTGTTAATTATTACATGCAACAATCAAACTTGCAAAGATATAACTAAAATCTATTAGGTGCATTAATTATATCAAATCCGAAATTGTGCTGTCATATAACAAACAATCACTGGTTTTATTGTCATTAGCGTCCGAAATATTTTCTTTTCCTTCAAATCATAATTCATTTCTAATCCATCTTTACCTTATGATTCAATTTACTATCTGAATATCAACGATTTAATCTCAAAAGGACAAAGAGAAAAGTAATCATTGGGAATTAAAACAAACAATATAAATAAGCATGGTTAAGCAAAATATTTAACAACCACCATAATGATTACTACGATTTTTAGATTTCACACGATAGTTGTGGAAGTGCCTTGTGCTAAACAATCAAAAATAAGCATACTAACAACTATCCTAAAACCACAAAAAACCATATCCTTACCTGTCAAACCAAGATGCTGTAAAATGAAAATCAGTTATGAAGCATTACACTTTGGTCGATAGATTAAACGTTTTTTTAAACAAAAAGAAGAGAGGTGCAACAATAGAAACCGAAAAAATTTGATTGCAAACAAAATCTCATTTTAAGAAACCAATACAATCATTCTATGGCAAAAAACAAATTCCACGGTAGAATGCTGAAAAACAACGGAACTAAATTTAGAAAAAGTCTTTTAAGAAGTTAAGTAATTGTTAAGTAAAAAACAGTATCTTTGAGGCCAATTCAAACTAACAAATAATAGCTTAAACAAAAATGTTTTGCGATTTTAAAGAATGTAATGAATGCTGCTGTGTGCATAAACCGGCTTTGTTTAGCGAATTAAGCACGGAGGAGAAAGAATTATTGTTTGCCCAACGCCGTGAAGTCGTTTATAAGCCTGGAGAAGTCATTTTTAAACAAGGTGCCTCAATGACACATATTGGCTGTAACAAGGACGGAATAGTCAAGATGGTGGCTGAAGCACCAAATGGGATGAATATTTTATTACGTCTGATTTCTCCGGGAGAGCTTTTTGGGGGCATGGGTCTTTATATCGATGAAACTAATCAAACCAGTACTGTAGCACTCACCCAAGTTAAAATATGCCTCATCCCTGTTGATTCCTTTAAAACCATTCTCGAAAAAAATCACAAAGTTGCTTTAGAGCTTATCAAACGTATTAATAGTCACGCTGTTAATTCAAAAAATAAAACTCTCGAATTAACCACCCAATCGATGTATGGTCGGGTATCAAGCTTACTTCTATACTTATCTAAATCCATCTATAATTCCAATGAGTTTGAATCTAATTTGAGTCGTCAGGATATGGCAGACCTTACAGCAATGGCAAAAGAAAGCCTTATTCGCGTTTTTAAAGAACTAAAAGACTCCAACATTATATCAATTGATAGAAATTTCATTAAAATTATTGATGAGAACAGGCTGATTAGGTTTACTTTAAATTAATAATGATATTTATCAATATCAGATTGATTATTATCAGCATTTAAGTTAACAGGTAAAAGTACTTTTGTGAATGATTTAACAATGAAAGTATTAATTAAAACCTATTTATTGTGAAAAAGCTTACTACCTTAACAGCATTATTGGTCGGATTGATAATAACTATATCATCCTGCACCAAAGAAGGACCTGCCGGAAAAGATGGGCAGGATGGAGCCAGCGGAACTGTTGATTGCATAAAATGCCACGACAACTCTCAAGTGATTTATACCAAGAGCATGCAATGGGCGGCCTCAACGCACGCTACCGGTGGAAATTTCAACAGAAACTCCGAATCATGTGCTCCATGTCACACCAGTCAAGGATTTTTGGAAGTACTCGAAACCGGCAACACGGTTACGGCTGCAGTTGTCAACGATCCTGCTCCAATCAACTGTTATGCTTGCCATAACATTCACAAATCCTACACTGAAGACGATTGGGATTTAACAGCAACTGATGCTATTAATTTCCAACATCTTACCGTTAACAGCGATCAAGGCACTGCCAATCTCTGCATCAATTGTCACCAGTCGCGTGCTGTATCCCCATGGCCGGATGCTGCAGCTCCGAACGATTCTTCCACTATTACAAGCTACCGTTTTGGCCCTCACCATGGCCCGCAAGGCAACTTATTTGCCGGCACCGGTGGTTATGAAATTGGCGGAGGATATACCAATTCCGTCCATTCAACGCAACTCGACAACTCATGCCTTTCTTGTCACATGGGAACCGCATCAGGGGTTTCTTCCGGTGGTCATACCATGGGATTCAACACTTCCAAATGCTCTTCATGCCACACCGATGCAGCAGCTTTAGACACAAAAATTGCAAATACGCAATCCGAAATTACTGTCCTTTTCGACAGCTTGGAAACCATTCTTTTAAATAAAGGTCATCTTCGCCCCGACAAATATGTTACAACGGGCACCTACACGAATGACGATGCCGGTATTATTTACAACTACGTTTTGGTTAAAGAAGACCGCAGTTTGGGAGTCCATAACTATCCTTATATTAAGAAATTACTACAAAACTCTATTGCAGCAGCCAAATAGATTTCTTCTCAATGTTCGCTTGAAATATTGAAATTGGTAAACTTGAAAGCCGGCAGATTTAACCATTTGCCGGCTTAATTACAAACAAAAACAAACAATTCGTTCTTAAAAACTAACTCGCCAAAATGCTCCTTGAAAGTAATAAGATGTAAACGAAACTAAATATAGAGTCATGAAATACCAAAGACATAAAAAGAATAATTTCAGGAAATTAACTATGATTGTTTGGCCAAAATTAATGGTCATCGTTGTTTTAGTAGGACTAATTTCCTTGACAAACTCATGCACCTACAAATTTGTAGAACCGGAATCCATGGGTTTAAATCCAACGGATACGGTAAGTTTTGCAGCCCAAATCATTCCGATATTTAATAATGAATCCAACTGCACATCCTGTCATAAACCGGGAGCAACATCACCCGATTTAACAGCAGCAAATGCTTATAACGAACTTACCTCCAATAACCTAATTGATTTAAATGATGCCGCAAAAAGTAAGATTTACTATTATTGTGAGCCCTCATCAACGTCACATAGTTGGAAGAAATATTCCGACAATGAAGCTGCCGCAGTTTTGTTATGGATAACTCAAGGAGCACATAATAATTAAAGAATACTACAATCGTCATTTTTAATAATGAACATAAAATATAGAACAATGAAAGCAAGATTTACTTTAGTATCACTCGCATTTTTATTAGCGACTTCTTTAGGGTTTTCGCAAGAAGAACAACCCAAAGATAAACCTGTGAGAGACCCATTTGCCAGCGGCTACCTGATTGATGCTCAGACCTCTTTCATTCCTGCTGCAAAAACCTTAGAATACGTCATTCAACATAGATTTGGAACTTTTGAAAACGGCATCAAAGACTTATATGGAATTTACGCTCCAGGTTCCAATATTCGTATGGGGCTTAACTACGTTGTAATTCCAAATGTGCAAATTGGCTGGGGCTTGAACAAACTAAATATGTATAACGATTTCAATGTGAAATGGACTATACTTGAGCAAACCCGCAAAAACACTATTCCTATTGCAGTTACGGTTTATGGAAACATAGCCATTGATGGACGTGAGAAAAAGAATTTTGGAGTTAACTACGAATTTACAGACCGCCTGAGCTATTTTTCACAACTTATTATTGGACGAAAAATAGGCAACCGGTTCACTGTACAAACCGGCCTCAGCTTTTCACATTTCAACTCCGTTGATTCTTTACTTGAGCACGATAAAATTGGGCTGCATTTTAGCGGTCGCGTAAAGCTTACTCCCCAAGGCTCTTTTATTTTCAACTATGATATACCACTGCCAATCAAGGGTATAGCTGAGCATAGCACCTTCACAAAAGAACCAAAACATAATTTGGCTTTTGGTGCAGAAATAGCAACAAGTACTCACTCGTTTCAGATTTTTATGGGCACTTCTACCGCACTTCTACCGCAAGAAATTATTATGAATAACCAAAACGACTACACCAAAAAAGGATTGTCGTTTGGTTTTGTAATCACTCGTTTATGGAATTTTTAATCTTTTAAAACAATAAATCATGAATAATCCAATCAAAAAATTCACAACAATTGGCTTTTTAGTCGTTCTTGGTTTTACCTTGCTTTCCTTCGTTATTGCTCAACAACCGGGCAAACCTTGGGAAATACCAGCAAAGTATAAAACCATGAAAAACCCATCACCCGGAGATAATATCGACATCGGAAAGCAACTTTACATGAAACATTGCAGAAGCTGTCATGGAAACAAAGGTTTAGGTGATGGACCAAAAGCTAAAACCCTAAAAACTTCTTGTGGCGATTTTTCTTCAGCGAAATTTCAGGGGCAAACCGATGGTGAAATTTATTACCAAAGCATTATCGGGCGCGATGAAATGCCCAACTATGAAAAGAAAATCATAGATGAAGAAGATCGCTGGGCTGTTGTAAACTATATCCGTACAATGAAAAAGTAGGCCGTAAACCTATCTATCGACTCATTCGTTGTAGTCATTTAATCAGACTGCATCTTCAAGTTCATTAACAGTCTGATTTCCTCGGGATGTCAGACTGTGTTTTCTGATTTGTTAATCAGGTATTTAAATAAAATATACAAGAAATGAAAACGCGTTTGTTTAGTTTGGGGATATTATTGAGTGGCATTTTGCTTTTTGTCACTCTCACCTCACAGGACCAGTCGGAGGAAGCTCCCCCACCGGATAATTATGAGTGTTTAAAATGCCATGGTAAAAACTATTATAGTTTTGAAAACGAAGTCACAGGCATGAAGGTGCATAAAAAGATGAATCCATATTTCATCCTCAATCATCAAAAATACAATCAAGGAGTGCACAACAGTTTTGCTTGTATCGACTGTCATTTACCAGAATACGAAACCTATCCACATGCGGCTGAGCTAAAATTGGAGCCACAATACGGCTGCATGGATTGTCATGGAGATGACCCTAACTATGCAAAGTTTCATTTCGACGAAATAAGTATAGAAGTCGAAGGCAGTGTTCATGGAAACGCTCTCGGTGATGACTTCAAATGTGAAATGTGCCATAACCCACACTATTATGAGTTGGGATATAGCAAGGATAAGCGTATCGAAGAAATAGTTGCCACGGCTAATAATATGTGCACAGAATGCCATAATTATTCACAGGATAAGTTTTATCTTCTTTCGGATAGCTGTGCCGGAAATCAGGACATCACTCATTCTTGGTTGCCAAGCAAAGAACTGCATTTCAAATCAGTACGCTGTATCGAATGTCATAGCACTATTAGCGATAGTCTTATTGTTTCTCATAATATCGTAGAAAAAGAATCAGCCGTCAAAAATTGCGTTGAATGTCACTCAACCGACTCGCGACTCATGTCAACGCTTTACAAACATAGAGCAAAGGAAAGCCGAAGCAAATTTGGATTTATCAATGGGGCAATGATGAATGAGTCCTTTGTAGTTGGCGCTACTAAGAATTATTACTTAAATGTTATCAGTATTGTGCTCTTCTCGTTCGTATTTCTGATTATCCTCTTTCACGCCTTTTTACGTATAATCCTTAAAAAATAACGGCCATGTCAAACAGAATTTATCTCTACCCTTTGGTAATCCGAATATGGCATTTCTTGAATGCTTTAGCCATTGTATTGCTTATTTTCACCGGATTAAGTATTCAATATTCCAATCCTGAATATCCTTTTATGAGGTTCGACTTGGCCATTATTATACACAACTATGCTGGAGTTTTTCTTGTGGTAAACTACCTATTATTTCTTGGAGCAAATATTGCGACAGGAAACAGAAAACATTATAAGATTATTGTAAAAGGTTTTATATCAAGGCTTTTCGTACAAGCACGTTTTTACTCCTTTGGGATTTTTAAAGGAGAAAAACCACCTTTCCCAATCAGTCAACAAAATAAATTCAATCCGCTACAACAACTTTCTTATGTAGCTATTATGTTTGTTTTTCTTCCCCTAATGATAATCACCGGCATAGCATTGCTATATCCGGAGCTTATACCGGCAAAAATTTTCGGCATTGGTGGAGTTCTTTTTACGGATTTAATTCATATTGTGAGTGGGTTCTTTATATCCATATTTCTCCTTATCCACCTGTATTTTGTAACTATTGGCAAAACACCGCTGAAAAATTTCAAATCAATTATTAATGGTTATCACGAAGAAAATCATTGATATTGAATTAATTAAATATATGTTTGTTCCTTATTTCCCACATCGGACAGCTCTTTGATGTGGGAAATGTTTTGTATCACAATTTAGCTTTAATGAGATTATTTATGAATAAATTATTTTTCAAATATTCCAGCATGGCAGTTACTTCTGTACTGCTCGTTATATTTGCCGTCGCGATGGGCATTGCCACATTTATCGAAAGTAGTGAGGGTGCTTCCGCCGCACGTCAGGCAGTTTATAATGCTTTTTGGTTTGAGGCTTTATTGGCTTTTCTTTGCATCAATTTGATTGGAAGCTTGATTCGCTACAAAAGCTTTCACCGCCGCAAATGGTCGTTGATTCTTTTTCATCTTTCCTTTATAATCATAATCACCGGAGCCGGAATTACACGCTATTTTGGTTATGATGGCATGATGCACATTCGTGAAGGTCAGGCATCTAATTATTTTTCAATTCCCGGAGCAGAATTATCAATCTCTAAAAATGATACACCTTTTGCTCAGCTAAGCATATCGGATTTTTCGGAAGGACAAAGCATCAGCGCTGAGAACATTTCCATTTCGATGGAGGAATATATTCCTACTGCCGCAAAAATGGTTAATCCCGACATGAATGGAAAACCTACAATTTGGCTCGTAACAGCCGATATGTCGTTCAATTATGAGAGCTTTCATTTGCAATATGGCGATTTTGTTCCTCACAAAGAATACAACTTCAATTTTGAAAGTGGTCGAGTTGGCGACATTAATTTTGCGCTGATAAATGACACACTCTATGCTCGATGCAAACGTGGCGTTGTTACCACTCCAATGAAAAATATGACTCATCAAAAAATTGCTGCGGATAGTATGTTCCAAGTTAGCGATACCCTTCTATATCAAGTTGGCATGGTGAGTTTTATGCTAAAAAAATATTTGCCAAAAGGACGAGTTGATGTTGTTTCGATGGTTGGCCATCAAGGAAATTTTCCTTTTGACGCCATGAAAATACGAATACAAAAAGACAAATTAGTCAAAAACGATTATGTTTTTGGCTCCACCGAATTTGAAGGTCCCAACAAAACAATTGAAATAAACGGAGACACCTTTACCTTCCGTTATGGTCCTGCAAAAATCTATCTTCCATTTAGTGTCTTTCTCGAAGATTTTATAATCGAACGATATATCAATTCTCAAAGTCCTTCATCCTATCGAAGCAATGTGATTTTAAAGGACAGCAGCAATAAAACAGAACTTCCTTACAGTATTTATATGAATCATATCCTTAAATATCAGGGATATAGATTCTTCCAATCGTCTTACGATAATGATGAGCGCGGCACAATTCTATCGGTTAATTATGATCCTGTTGGCACGAAAATCACCTATCTTGGGTACTTCTTGATGACCTTGGGAATGTTGCTAGCTCTGTTTTCAAACAAGAGTCATTTTAGAGAATTGCTAAACCGGAAAACGGCCAAAGTCGCCATGACAGCTCTTTTTCTTGGCTTTTCTACAACCACCTTTTCACAACAAATCAATCATGTTTCGGAAATTAACATCGATGCAAATCATGCCGAAAAATTCAGCAAATTATTAGTTGCCGACCCAAAAGGAAGAGTCAAACCTGTTCACACTCTTGCTGCTGAGGCTTTGCGAAAAGTAAGCAGAAAAAGCCATATCGAAGGCAATAACCCAACGCAAGTTCTGCTTTCCATTATGGCCGAACAGGGTTTATGGGAATCTTATCCTTTTATAAAAGTTACCAACGAGGAAATCAGGTCTAGATTTGGATTTCCAGATGAATTTATTAGTCTTCAAAATGTTATGAAATATGAGGGAGGTCGTACTTCCTATCTTTTAAAACATGAGGTTGATGCAGCATACGCTAAACCCGCTAATCAACAAACTCGCTATGATAAAGAGCTTTTAAAATTGGACGAAAGAATCAATATTGTTGATATGGTTTTCAGTGGTGCTCTACTTCATATTTTCCCCGTTCCGGCCGATTCGGGAAATAGATGGCTTTCGTTAGAGGAACTTTCCTTTCCGATGGATGACCAGAAGTTACAAAAGGAGCTAACCGGCTTATTTACTGATTGGTACAAAGGTTTTAAAATTGGTATCACAACCAATAATTGGGCTGTCGCCGATGCTAAATTGGATAAAATTTTGGATTATCAAAAAACCCATATTTCTAAGGATATTCCGACTGAAACGAAAATTGAATTGGAAATATTTTACAATAGAATGAACTATTTTAAATAT
>JAFGWF010000194.1 GCA_016937295.1 Bacteroidales bacterium | reverse complement strand
AAGTACAAAAAATCTTGCATTTATGGCTAATTATTTATCTATAACTTATTAACAATCTGTTAGTTAATAGCTTTTAAGCAAGCCCTACTTATAGCGTCAGCTCCAGCTAATTTATAGTCTTCTTTAACCTTAAAGTTTAGATTAAACCCTGCTTGAGCGAAAACTAAACCTAATTTCACACGGGCAAATAGTGGAATACTGGCATAATGTAGTTTACGGTAGCTGTCGTCATCAATCCGAAAACCCGTTGCCATATATTCCAATCCTGCGTTTAAGGTGAATATTTCTCTCAACCCGATTGTGTGTAAATGATAGGCACCAAAATAGAATCCCGTTAAAGGATTTTGCACCCTTCCGCTTGATGGATCGGTGATTTTGTAAATTGACGAATGTTGATAACCCGCTCTAAAACCCAACTTTTCTTTAGCATACATATCCTGAGAAACACTCAGGAGAAGCACAGCTAAAACAGTGGTTAATACTAAATTTTTCATCTGTTTGTGTTTTAATTGATTAGTTATGTAAATAAATAAATAAATGAAAAATTGAAAAAATAGTTGTCCGAAACGTTTAACTTCCTATACAGTGAAGTCATGTTTTTCGGACAACTATTGCAAACGCTTGTTAATCAAATACTATTTTCATTTCCACACGTCTGTTTTTCTGTCTGCCTTCCTCAGTTTCGTTGTCTGCTATTGGTTTAGTTTCTCCATACCATTTTGCATTGATGCGATTAGAGTCAATTCCTTTGCTGACTAAGTATTGCTTAACGGCTAAAGCCCTGTTTTGTGACAGACTCATGTTGGAGGCATCACGTCCGACATTATCGGTGTGTCCTTCAATAAGTAGTTTAAAATCAGGCTTTTTATTCATTAACTCCACTATTTTGTCTAAGGAAGCATTAGATGATGTTTTGATGATGGATTTTGCTGTTTCAAATTCCAAATTGGCGAAAGCCGTATCTAAGATTTCTTGCTCTTCTTTTGCAATCACAGGACAGCCATTATTTTCAACAGGGCCTGGAGTCATTGGGCAATAGTCGTCTTTGTCAATCACTCCATCGTTATCGGTGTCGGTCTCTGGACAACCTTGATTTTCTATTGGTCCCGCAATTTTCGGGCAGCGGTCGTATTTGTCTTGAATGCCATCATTGTCGGTGTCGATGTAAGGGCAGCCTCCAAGACTGTCGAGTCCGGCTACCGTAGGACATTGGTCTTCAGCATCTCTTACGCCATCATTGTCGGTGTCGGGACAGCCATTAAATACGATTTTTCCGGCAACTTCAGGGCAATCGTCCAGATGATCAACGATGCTGTCGCCATCAAAATCAGGGCAACCATTGAAATGTTCTAACCCGGCAACAGTAGTGCAACTGTCTTTTATGTCGATGATGCCGTCTGCGTCTGAGTCGGGGCAACCTGAATAACGTTTTTCGCCATATACATCCGGACATAAGTCGTATTTATCCTGAACGCCATCTTGGTCTGTGTCGGGGCAGCCTTTAAATTCGACCACTCCTGCTGTGTAGGGACAATCGTCATCTTTATTCACAACGCCGTCTTTGTCGCTATCCGGGCAGCCTTTTAGAGCCCAGTCTCCTTTGTCGTTCACACATTCATCGTATTTGTCCGATACTTTGTCTTCGTCTCGGTCTTTTGGTGCTTTGTACAGAATAGGTATTTTTATGGCCATGTGAATGTCTGTTCCTGTAATATTATCTTTCAATCCTGTAAGTGCCAATAAATCAGACGACCCTACCCATACAGGCCCCAATCGTAATCCGATGCCAAAATTCATCAATCCAAATTGATTATAGGAAACCGGTACATTTACTCCCCACCACCGGCTTTCATAGCGTGGAGTAAGCGTAAGGGTGTTTATGTAATGTACTTTTTCGATATGGTTATTTCCTTGATTAAAGGCTAATCTTCCGGCCAAATTTACATATAATCCTTTGATTACGTGGTAGTCAATAGTAAGATTGAGCGTTGTTGGTAACCGCATCGAAAAATAACTATTTTTGTCCTGTGTACCAAAAAGTCGATTTATACTATCTGCCAAGTCCACCAAACTTTCGGCATGAAGTAGGGCTAAATTGACTATCGGAGTGTCAATTAAAAAGTTACCTGAATTGTATTGTTTTTGAAACTTCATGCTGCCAAGATCAAGAAGCGATAAGCCAACGCGAAGTTTATACTTATTCTGGTCTTTTCGCCATAAATCTTGTTTGCCGTCCATATCGTATTGAAATTTCTTAAAGTTTGGTCTCCACTCATAAACAACACCGAGGTCTAATCCCAAAGCTGGTTTTGATTCAAATTTATAGGCAAGCATGTCGTTCATATTGCCTGTTATTCCAAAACGAACGTCAGCAGTGACCATTGTGGCTGTGTCAGGGTCAATGAGGTTATAATCCAAATACTTCTCATACAGGTAGATAGCTCCAATGCCTTGTAGAAGTTTAGCGGTTACGCCGGCTTTTACGAAATGCTCCGATTGCTCGTCTAAAAGAACTCTGCCCCAAGTAAAGCCATATTCAGCCCAACTCACTGCCATTTGCCCCATATTTTCAAAGATGTGGTGTTTCATCAGGGAGGCAACATTATTATTGTTGAAGGCTAAATTGGCCGCATCTTCCGGTAAATCATCTAAATTAACTAAACCTCTAACTCGAGTTCCAAATCCAAAAGAGTTTTTGGAATTGTAATTAAACATGAAATTTAATGGCCTTACCTCAATATTTAGAATTGCGTATTTATTTCCCGACTCCGTGGCTAATGTTAAATAGTTGTTTTTAAAATCTACTTCTTTCCATCGAAACCACTTGAAGATAGCTTCGTTGTCTAATTGAACCCAGTTATTGTCGATTTTGTTGGAAAAACCAATGAATTCCATGTCGAATTTGTATCGGCTATCGGCGATGGAAGCCGGATTGTAAAACATACCTGTTGCACCGGAATAATTATCATGGATGAAGGTAGAGAAATCTTGCGACTTCAATGTATTCATTGCGATAATCATTAAGAAAACTAAAATGGAGCGTAAAATTTTATTCATAAGTATTGGATATTAAATGATATACAAATCTATAAACTTTTTTTGTAACATCGTCTTCTTTTATGTTGAATATGTTCGTAATTTTTCCAGTTTTTAATGGCTCGGTCGTTTGTTTCAAAAATACCGGTGGTTTCTATGTATTTTAATCCATGATTTATCATTTCATTTTGCAGTTCGGCTTGCAGTACTACTGCTGCTCCGGTGGAATGATGCTCTTTGACGACTCCGGTTAGCAATTGGTCAACCGTATCCACTCCCTTAGCGTTTCGTGCCTTCAAAATATGTCTAAATCCAAAAGGAAGGAGTTTGCCTTTTGCTTTTTGCATTGCCTCTGAAAGACTTGGCATTCCAATGATAAAACCTATAGGTTGTTGATTTAAAGTGGTGATTTTTACAAACTTCGGATTAAGGAAGTTCATATACTTTTCTGCATAATATTGCCTGAGTTCTTCGTCGAAGGAAGATACAAATGGAAGTACGTCGAAGGATTCGTTGATGATTTCAAAAATTTTTGTGGCGTAGGGCTTAAGTTCGGCAACTGTGTTAAAGTGCTTTACCTCAATGGAATATCTCTTTTTAATCAGTTCAGCTCCCCGCATGGCTTTGCTTTGAGCTTGTTCGCCTAAGGTCAGCCTAAACTCAACCCAGTCAATCTCCTTTTCCCATCCTAATTTTTCTATTAAATACGCATAGTAGGGTTTGTGAAAAGCTGACCCTATTGAAGGCAGATATTCGTGTCCCGAAATCAGCAGGCCTTGTTGGTCTAAATTGTTGAATCCCAATGGTCCCATTGCAACCGTCATCCCTCTTTCTTTAAGCCAGTCGGTTGCAGTTTGAAGTAGTGGTTCGGCTACTTCCAAATTATTTATCGATTCAAATCGCGTGAATCGACCCAATTTTTCGTTGCGCTCTTGGTTATACTTTTGGTTGATTATAGCACCAATGCGACCTACGATTTTCGACCCATTATATGCGAGCCAAAACTTGGCTTCACAATCTTTAAATGCCGGATTCTTTTCCGGTGTGATGGCTTTAATTTCGTCTTTCCGAAGCATTGGAACAAACATTTCTTCATCGTTGTATAATTCATATTGAAAATTTACAAACTTTTTTCGATCGGCTAATGTTAATACTTCTCTTATATCTATTTTCATAATCCAATAAGTTGATTTCTAAATAACTATTGTTTTTTCCTGTAAAAAAGCATGGATGAAAATATAAACTAAAGTCGAAAAATTCCTATTATTGATTGAAGGAATTATCTTGAATTGTTTCAATTCATCTTTCGCTTAGTGTTAAAAACCTCACAAAGATAAAAAAACATTGATTAATTATGATTTTTAAAATAAAGTTGCATCGTTTTTAAAAAATCATGATATGTTTTTTTATTAAAAGCTAAAATTTCTTTCCCAAATAGATAGTTGTCATTTCCTTGAAAATCAGAAACTTTGCCTCCAGCTTCTTCCACAATCAGGGCTCCTGCAGCCACATCCCAGGGTTTGAGTCCGTATTCAAAAAAACCTTCCATTCGACCGCAGGCTACATAGGCTAAGTCTATTGCTGCCGAGCCTAATCTTCGCACTCCCCTGGTGTTTTTCATACACCACTTGAACAGCTCCATATACTCATCTAACCGATGATAGTCGTAATAAGGAAACCCTGTGGCTAACAGGGAATTGTCGAGATCAGGAGTGTCGGAGACATAAATTGGTTTGCCGTTCAAATATGCTCCTTTGCCTCGAATTGCTGTGAACATTTCGTTCAGATTGGGTTCAAATATTACCCCTAAAATCATTTGATTTCGATACGATAATCCAATGCTGATGCAATAAGGAGCTAATCCATGAATAAAATTTGTGGTGCCGTCAAGTGGGTCAATTATCCAATTATAATCTTCGGAAATATGGTTTGAAGTGCCTTCTTCCGCAATAAAACCGGCGTTAGGTATGCAGTGTTTTAGTTTTTCGACAATCATCTTTTCGGAGGTTTTATCGACATAACTTACATAATCATGCAAACCTTTTGTTTCGATTTTCGACTTTTCGAACTGCTGTCGTTGGCTCTGAATAAATTCACCGGCCTCGCGGCAAACTTGGATAACACTGCTATTTATTGATTCTAAATTTATTGACATTTTAAGTTTTGTTGAATTTCTTGCTTTCAAAAGTAGTTTATTTTTTGGCATCGACTGTTCTATTTTTATTCCATGACCTGTTCATTTCCTTATTAAAATGGAATGTTTATTTGCTAATTTTGCATAATAATTCAAGGGGATTTTTAGAAATTGATTTAGCAAGGAATACGGCTGAGATATACCAAATTTAGTATTGTAAATGAGGATTTTAGCGAAAATTAATATCACTTATAAAGTGAGTTTTAGAAATGCCCTTAACAAATAAATTACCAATGGAAGTTTTAGGCCAGCTAATAAAACGTGCATTTGAAATTCGTAATTTTCCTGAAAAGGTGAAGAACGTAAGACGTGATCGTTTAAAGGAACAGAAGAAAGTATTGCGAAAGCTGCTTTTTAAAGCGCAATTTACGCAGATTGCCGACGATTACAGCTTTATAAAAATACTTGCTAATGAGGATGTTATAGGTCAGTTTCAGAAAAAAGTGCCTACTTTTGATTACCAAACCATTTATTCAAAATATTGGTATCGCCTTTTGAATGGCGATCAGTTTGTTACTTGGCCCGGAAAAGTGAAATATTTTGCTCTAAGCTCCGGCACTTCCGAAGCGGCAAGTAAGTATATTCCCGTGACTTCTACAATGCTAAAGGGAATTCAAAAAGCAAGTATTCGGCAAATGGTGACGATGGTGAATTATAATTTTCCATTAGAATTTTACAATAAAGGTATGTTGATGATTGGTGGAAGCACGCACCTAAACTATAACGGAAAGTATTACGAAGGTGATTTGAGTGGCATCACTGCCAAGAAAATACCTTTCTGGTTTCAGCATTGGTACAAACCGGGCAAGGTGATTGCTCGCACAACCGACTGGAATAAAAAGTTGGACGAAATTGTTGCCGCAGCTCCAAGTTGGGATATTGGAGTT
>JAFGWF010000193.1 GCA_016937295.1 Bacteroidales bacterium | reverse complement strand
TTATAAAGGTTGGGATGGCTACTTTGAAGGCAATCGGATGTCGGGCGTGTTTACCTACATTATTAATTTCACCACTATGGCCGGAAATGTTTCCCAGAAAACCGGAACTGTGACTATCATTCACTAAGTCTTTTAATATCAGTTAGAAACGGGAATGGATTTGAAATTTATTCCCGTTTTATTTTTTCAGAGATTCTATTGTTAAACTCATGTAAACTCCTATTTTACTTCACGGATTAATCTGTAAATTTGCTTTTTAAAACCATCATGGTTATAAGTTTTAAGTTTCTTGTTTTTTTATTGTAATTGATAAAGTTTCTTGGATGAAATATTACCTCATTGCTGGCGAAGCATCTGGCGATTTGCACGCCTCAAATTTGATTAAGCAATTAAAGATGACCGATAGTGACGCAGTCTTTCGGTTTTGGGGAGGGGATTTAATGGCTTCCGTTTCCGGTGAAACTCCCATTAAACATTATCGAGATTTGGCGTTTATGGGATTTATTGAGGTTGCAAAAAACATTAAAACCGTGCTGAATAATATTTCCTTTTGTAAGCAAGATATTCTTTCTTTTAGTCCTGATATTGTGCTTTTTATCGATTATCCGGGGTTTAATTTACGGATTGCGGAATTTGCCCATAAAGCAGGAATTAAAACAGCATATTATATTTCGCCACAGCTTTGGGCTTGGAAGGAGTCACGAATTAGCATCATAAAAAACTACGTAGATTTGATGATGGTTATCCTACCTTTTGAAGAGGCCTTTTATGAGAAGCACAACTATAAAGCTCATTTTGTGGGTCATCCTTTACTTGATTCGGTGGAGCTTCGAGAAGAAAAAAATATTCCTAAAGAGTTGGCCATCGCTCTTTTGCCCGGAAGTAGGAAACAAGAAGTGGAACGAATGCTTCCTACGATGCTTAAAGCTGCTGAAATATTAAAGCCGCAAAGAATCTTAGTTGCTGCAACCACAAATTTGCCTGTGGAAGTCTATAAAAATATTATTGGAAATTTCTCTGTTGAATTGATTTTCAATGATATGCATTTAGTATTGCGGATGGCTACAGGTGCGTTTGTAACTTCCGGCACAGCCACTCTCGAAACGGCTTTGCTCAAGGTGCCTCAAGTGGTATGTTATTCTACATCAAACATCTCCTTTCAGATCGCTAAAAGATTAGTTAAGGTAGATTATATTTCTCTAGTTAATTTGATAATGGAAAAACCTGTTCTTAAAGAGTTGATTCAGAAAGATATGACTTCTTTGGATTTGGCTACCGAGCTGCGAAAAGTTATATATGGTGGAGTAAATTACAATCAACTAATGGAGGACTACAAACTTTTACCTGAAAAACTTGGAGGGAAAGGTGCTTCGAAACGCGCTGCTTTCCTGATTTTTAATTATTTAAATCAATAATAATGATGAAATTCTTTTTTCTTTTTATTCTACTAATTTTCGTGATTTCCGGCTTTTCGATCCATTTAGATGTTAGATTATTGAGTCAAAAACAATTAAATCGAATGGAAATTACTATTCATGCCGGAAAGTACAATCTTTATACTGACAAGAAGCAATCATTAGAAATAGAGAAGAATCAATCAGTTTTTATTCGTAAAGACGGGGATTCTGTTTCTGTAACGGTGGGTACATCTGTTTTTAAATCATCGCAAATTCATTTACAAGGTTCAAGTTTTATCAATGTTTTTCGGCTTGTTCCCAAAGAGGCAAATTTGAGTGAACTTCTTTTTGATGACGATTTGATAATAAAAACGGATAGCACCGGCTTGGTTTTAGTGAATCATGTCGATTTGGAGCATTATGTTGCTGGGGTGGTACAAAGTGAAGTCGGAATTGTTAAGGATCAGATGGAATATTATTATGTTCAGGCTATTATAAGTCGAACTTATGCCTTAGTTAATTATTTGAAGCACAATGAGGAAGGATTTAATTTATGCGATAATGAGCATTGTCAAGTGTATAAAGGGCGAAATCGAAATGCGGATATTTCGAGAGCTGTAGCCAAAACATCCGGAGTAGTGATTGTTGACGAAAACTTGCAGATGATTTCAGCGGCTTTTCATGCAAATTGCGGCGGTCAAACGGTTAACTCAGAGGATATTTGGACTATTCCAACTTCCTACCTTAAAGCTGTATCCGATAGTTTTTGTTTCAATCAATCCGGTGCAACTTGGACTAAGAAAGTTAGTTTGAAGGATTATAATTCGTTTCTTTTAACCCAGCAATTGAGCGAGACGGATTTCGTTAAGGCAGGAAAAAACATGGTGCTATTTAGTCAACCTGAGCGAAAAATTGTCGGGCCACATCGGATACCTCTTAAAACATTTAGGACATATTTCGATTTACGATCCACATTTTTTGAAATCGTTCTCGAAGAAAACAAGGTCGTGTTTGTTGGAAGGGGTTATGGACATGGAGTTGGATTATGTCAGCAAGGTGCTCTCGAAATGATTCGTAAAGGATATGATTATAAGGATGTTATAAAGTACTATTACTCTGGAGTTCAGCTCATTCATTACTCACAATTGAAATATAACTTTATGCCATGAGTAATACGATTCTTTCCTCTGATTGGATTTTTACGAATTTTGGGGCCCCAATCAAAGGTGGCGGACTTGAAATTGATTCTAAGGGTTATATCTTGCGCGTCTTAACTTCTAATCAATTGACCGGTCTGGCAAATGTGGAATTCTATCCGGGGTTTTTAGTGCCTGGTTTTGTTAATGCGCATTGTCATCTGGAACTTAGTTATTTAGCAGCTCGCGTCAATCGGAATACAGGAATTAACGATTTTATAGCCCGTATTGAAGAGGTTCGTAACGACTTTGATAAAAATCACAGAGTTGAAGCCGCTCAACATGCTTTATATGCGATGCAAGATGAAGGCATTGTGGCTATTGGCGATATTTGTAATTCAAACGACACTGTGGCGTTAAAAGCAGATTCAACTATACAGTTTCGAAATTTTATTGAGGTGTATGGTTTAAATCCATTAGCAGCTCAATCTAAGATGGATAAGGCATTAGTAATGAAGGAATTGTATTCCAACTCCTCTGTTGTGCCTCACGCGACGTATTCGGTTTCTGAGGAGCTGTTATCCATAATATATCGAAATATTGAAAAGAATGATGTACTCACAATTCACAATCAGGAGAGTGAAGCTGAGAATGATTATTTCAAATCGGCGCAAGGAGGGATGAAGAAGCGCTTTGAATCTTGGCATTTGCCTCTCCCTCAATTCATCCCTTCCGGGAAAAGTCCAATCGAAACGATTCGTCCTTATTTGCCCAATGTAAAAAATCCTTTTATTTTCGTTCACAATACTTTTTCGACTAAGGAGGACATAGACTTTATCATCGAGAATTTTTCCAATGCCTATTTTTGTTTATGTCCTGCATCTAATTTATTTATTGAGAATAGTTTGCCGGATTTTTCCCTATTCAGTAATTTGCAAAAACGCGTATGTATAGGCACGGATAGTTTGGCATCAAACGACAATCTTTCTGTGTTGCAGGAGCTTAAAATCATCTCGGCTCATGTTCCTGAAATACCTACTTACAAGCTTATTGAATGGTCTGGTATAAATGGAGCAAGGGCATTGGGATTTGATAGTTGGGTAGGGGACTTTAAGCCAGGAAAAGCACCCGGAATTGTGTGGATTGAAGATGTAGATGTGGAAAGTTGTAAATTGACAGAGTGGAGTTTAAGTCAGATTTTGGTACATGCACAAACAAAATAAGACCTTTGATTTATTCTCAAAGGTCTCGAATGAAACTTAATCGTTTCTATACAAATATCTTAAGGAAATTATTTACCGTGTCTTTCGTCAGATACAGTCAATCTTTTTCTTCCTTTGGCTCTACGTGCCGACAAAACTTTGCGTCCGTTTACAGAGGCCATGCGTGCACGAAATCCGTGCTTATTCTTTCTCTTCCTGTTTGAAGGTTGAAATGTACGTTTCATATCTATTTCATTTTAAAGGACTGCAAAAGTAAAAATATTTCCTTTACTGGCAAGTTTCTTTTTTGTTTTTTTCAAAAAAGTCTAACTTATGCGATAAGTGTTGATTAGTAATATGTTATGTTGTTATTTTTGTCATAATGAAGCGGTCATTCATTCAATTTGGGTCATATTTTCCATTGAAAATAATATGGTTCCTAATTCAAATGTTGTCAAAGTTGTAATCAATTTTTAGAATTTCACTCTTCCTTGTTTTGGAAAAAATCTGCTACTTTTGCAAACTTTCTTTGAATTTATAGATTAATCTAAATATCGAATTAATGATTTTCACTATTTTACTGTTGATTGTTGGTTTTGCTTTGCTGATAAAGGGTGCTGATTGGATGGTTTCAGGTTCTTCGGAGTTGGCTCGCAAAAATAAAATATCTGATTTAGCCATAGGATTAACGATTGTGGCTTTTGGCACTTCTGCTCCAGAGATGGTTGTCAATGTGGTGGCGGCAATTCAAGGCCATAGTGATATTGTTTTTGGTAATATTATCGGTAGTAATAATTTCAATCTATTCATTATCCTTGGCATTTCCGGAGTTATAACTCCTTTGGTGGTGCAATCCTCAACCGTTTGGAAAGAAATTCCTTTTTCTTTTGTTGGAGCCATTGTGCTCTTAGTGCTCGTAAATGAGACTTTCTTTGGACATACAAACATGCTTTCAAAAATGGATGCAGGATTTTTACTTTTATTATTTGTAGGATTCCTTTATTATGTTTATCACCAACTGAGGGTTGACCCACATGTTGTTCCTGAAGTTTCTATAAAAGGCTATTCCAATCTAAAAATTTGGATGCTCATTTTGATTGGAATCGGTGGTTTGGTTCTTGGCGGAAATCTTGTGGTTAATAATGCTGTTATCATTGCTAAAGCATTAGGAATGAGCGAAAAAACAATTGGATTGACCATTGTGGCTATGGGAACTTCTCTTCCGGAATTAGCTACTTCAGTGATGGCTGCTTTTCGAAAAAACAACGATATTGCTATCGGTAATGTGATTGGCTCGAATATCTTCAATATCCTTCTTGTGCTTCCAATAGCTGCTCTTTTTCATCCACTGCAATTTAACCTTACTTTCAACACCGATCTTTATTTATTGGCTTTTGGAACAATTCTCCTTTTTACTGCAATGTTTACCGGTGGAAAAAAGAAACTCGACCGTTGGGAAGCTGCCGTAATGCTCATTTTCTATGTGGGCTACACCTCTTGGTTAGTTGTTGGTTAATGAGTCATTTCCTGCATCAACCGACTCATTTTAAATCAAGTTTGAATTAAAAATGAATGCCAACCCCTAATTGCAAATACGAATTTCGAGTGTCTCCCCCCAAATCAGTCAAGCCATGATGATAGCGTGCCTCAATGGTAAAAATAAGGATTTTCAATCCTACGCCTGCTTGCAATGGAAAATCGAAAAATGGGGCTTTTTCAATGGTACTTAGGGCTTGCTTAAAAACTCAAAACCTTAAACTGCCAATTTTCCAAAAAATCCAATATGAGGGTATCGAAATTGGAATTTGG
>JAFGWF010000192.1 GCA_016937295.1 Bacteroidales bacterium | reverse complement strand
GAATTTCTGGGACGGATTTTCGTTCTACGTAAACATAGCTTTTGGGAAGGGGCTGTTGTTACAATTGTTGGAAGCCTTGCTCAAACGTGGAATACGCTTTTTTGGGGAGGTGTTGGCCTTCTGCTACTTTCTTTTCCTCTTTTTCCCAAACTCAGTTTTATCAACTCAATCTTATACTTGGCTTTTTTTGCCTTTTATTTCATTGGCTTAGTTGCTGCCTTATTCTTTTATTATCGTGTGTCTCATTTATCACGCTTTGTTCCTCATCGATTTCGCCGCATTCATAAGGCCATCGATGTTTTATTGTTGGTCGATGCCAAAACCTTAAACAAAGTGCTGATGTTTAGTTTTTTACGATATTCCGTTTTTTCGTTTCAGTTTTTCATCTTGATGAACGGAGCGGATATAAATCTGAATATCCTTTCGGGCATGTCGCTGATTGCGGTAATGTTTCTTATCAATACCATTCGTCCGTCTATCGCTTTGGTTGAAGTGGGTTTACGGTCGGCATCGGCATTTCTGATATTTGAATACTATTTTATTTCTATACTTGGCCTGAGCGAATATCCCCAAATAGAAATTGCTACAGTAACAAGCTTTATTTGGTTGATTAATATTGTGTTACCTTCAATTATCGGTCTGTTTTTTATTAAGGATTTGCGATTTTTCAAAAAAGAGAAAGGAGAGGTTGCATGATCCTCATCCTGGTTGCTTTTGTGATTTTGAGTTTCTATGCTGCCCTCATAACCGTTTATTTTGAGGGGTTAAATCGTTTGAATGCCAATAAAATTACAGCTCAGCAGGAAATTATACCTGAAATTGGCATTTCGGTGGTGATAGCCATGCGAAATGAGGCAAAGAATATAGCAGGAATTGTGGACGACTTGATACTTCAAAGCATTGATAATAAACGTTTTGAATTAATTTTAGTTGACGATAATTCCCAAGATAATTCTGTTGAAATTGCTAAAAGGAAGCTGGATAAAACCCAAATTCGCTATTCGATTCTACATTCGGATGGTGGTAAAAAAGCGGCACTTCAAAAGGGAGTTATGGCTTCAGCTTATGAGATAGTTGCCTTTACGGATGCCGATTGTCGATTGCCGAAACAGTGGTTGTCAGGATTCTTACAGGCCTTTAAATCTGTTGATATTCAAATGGTTTCAGGGCCGGTTTTTTTTGATTATGTGGGTTTTTCGCAAAAGATGATGGCCTTGGAATTCGGTTCTTTGGTGGCAAGTGGAGCAGCTTCGATGGCTATGGGTTTTCCAATAATGGTCAATGGTGCAAATATGGCAGTTCGCAAAACCGCTTGGTTAAAAGTTCGTGGTGATTTAACGAATAACGAAATAGCCGATTCCGGTGATGATGTGTTCACCATGAGTAATATTCGTCAACATTTCGGAGCTTCTGCCATAGCGTTTATTCATAGTCACACTCTTTTGGTTACGACTCCGGCACCGGACAATTGGAGAAAATGGTCAACACAGCGATTGCGATGGGCTTCAAAAAGTAAATCATACCGCGATTTTTATATCATCACAACCGCTCTGTTTATCAGTTTCGTTTCTTTAGTTCAGCTTGCTCTATTGGTTCAGGATGTTTTTTTCTCGCATCGCTTTCCTACTGATTTTCTCCTTTTTACTCTTCTCAAATGGATTCCGGATTGGATTTTTCTTCAGGGATTTTTCAAGGAATACCATAAAAAGGATTTACTTAAACTATCCTTGCCGGTGGCATTGCTTTATCCATTTTATATTCCTGTGTTTGCCATTGCCGGATTATTTGCACGGCCCAGATGGAAAAACCGACGAATATTAGCTTAATTTTATCTTCGCTTGGCTTTGAAAATATCATTACTTGCAGCAATTCCCTGAAAAGAAGACACAAGAAAGAAAGGCATGAATGAGAAAGGATGACTTTGCCAAGAAGGCTGGTTTCATCAATTCTAAAGTGTTTCAGTCTAATCGATTATGCTGTTGTGGTTTATTTTTCGTTGTCGATTATCTGATTAATCTGATTTTTATTTTCAGGTAAATAATTTGTTGCAACATCCCAAATTACTTCATAATCAACCCCAAAATATTCGTGTGAAATTATGTTTCTAAGATAGTACATTTCTTTCCATGGAACATCTGGATATTTTTCTTTGATTTTGTCATCCAGTTTTTTCGAGGCTTCTCCAATAATCTCAAAATTCCTGATAACTGCATCAACCGTTTTATAATCTCTTTTAAAACGGTCAAAATCATAGCCTTCAATATATTCAGCAATACGGTTCATCGCAGTCAGAATATCATCAAGGAATAATTTAAAATTCCGGTCTTCCTTTTTCACGTTAAATGTATTTAACTTGCTTTAAAACACTTTCCTTTATTTGCTCCTTTAATGCATTTTTGGTCACTAAGTCTATTTTTCGACCGAAAATATTCTCAAGGTAAATTTGTAACGAAAAATATTTCCATCCGATAGGCCTTTCAAATTCAATAAGTAAATCTATATCACTATCATCTGTGTATGAATTGTCAGAGAATGAACCAAATAATCCAATCTGTTTAACAGAGTATTCTCGGTGTAGAATTGGTTTTAAGTCATTCAACTTATTCAATATATCGTTCTTGGTAATCATAGGCACAAAGATACATTTTTTTAGATTATAGGTGAATCTCTCTTTTTTGTCATTTTCCCTTAAAACACAACATTTTGTAACTTCCCTTAGAAGGAGAATTTCCCAAATGGTAATCCTTTGGAGGAATCTCTACAAAATCGCACAAGCATGAGCATTTATGGAAATTCACAGGTTGATTAAACTTCCTGTGAACCGCTTCCTTAGCTAAATTGTAATGTATCCCCTTTATGAAAAGCACAAATACACTCATAAGCGTTAGAAAAATTAAGTGTATTCGAAATTTTTATTTTATGCGATGATTTAGCCATGCCAAGAAAAATGAGTAATTATATTAAATTGTATTGCCATTCTAAATAATAACTACTAATCCTGCTTAAAAGTAAAAAAACAGATATAATTGATTCGGCATCGATGTATATTTGCACCACATTAAATAGTGTATAATTATGAATAGACAAAGTATTTCGTTAACTCAGCCAAATGATGATTGGCTAAAAGCACAAGTTGAAAGTAAAGAATATTCCAGCAAAAGCGAACTTATTAATGATTTAGTACGTCAGGCAAGAAAACAACAAAGACAAATGGATTGGTTAAAAGCAAAGATTGAAAAAGCGGAGGAAAGCGGATTTACAGAAGAAAGTAAAGAGGAGATATTGCGACAATCTAAGTTATTGTTGAATGAGTAAATATAAATTAAGCAATTCGGCCAAGGAAGATTTAATCAGGATTCATCATTTCGGAGTCGAAAACTTTGGAATTACTCCTGCCGACAACTATGTTGAATCATTTTTTGACTGCTTTGAGATTATTGCAAAAAATCCATTTTCATTTGAATCAGTGGATTATATAAAATCAGGGTATAGAAGATGTCCTTGTGATTCCGATGCAATATACTATAGAATTAAGGATAATATCGTTGAGATTATGGCAATCGTTGGAATACAAGATTTACAAAAAATACTTTGAACTTAATCAACAGTCAAAAGCGCCTCTACCATTTTTAAGTCGGCAGGATGTGTTACCTTTATGTTAGAGTAATTTCCCTCCACGATATTTATGGTGTATCCTGCAAATTCTAAAACAGAGGCATCATCGGTAAAGGCCGGATTGAAAGGAGTTTGATAGGCTTTTTTGATAAGTGTAGAATGGAATCCTTGTGGCGTTTGAACTAATCGGAGTTTGCTCCGGTCGATTATCTCTGAGCTGTTGTCGTCATGGATTTGCCTCACGGTTTGAGTAGGAGTAACGCACGGAATAGCATTGCCTTTCTCAGTCGCAGTTTGAATCACTCTTTCAATGGTGTCGGGTCGAACCATCGGGCGAACTCCATCATGAATCAATACTAACTTATTATCAGGAATGTGATTCAATCCGTTTTGAACCGAATGAAACCGTTCTTCGCCACCTCTTACTATTTGATGATCAACCAGAAAATCAAACTCGATGCACAAGTCTTTCCAAAGTTGAATTTGGTCGTCAGGCAAAACCAGAATGATTTTTATCTTAGGGTCAAAAGTTTTAAAAACGTCTATAGAGTGCATCAGCAAAGGCTTGCCTGCAACGGGAATAAACTGCTTTGGGAATGAGGCTTGTAGTCTGGTTCCTTGACCGGCAGCAGTTATCAGCAAAAAGGTTTCCATTATTCAAGTATTAGCATGGCATCGCCATAAGTCAGAAAATTGTATTTTTCCTTTTTAGCCACGTCGTAGCATTTCATCAAAAGGTCGTAGCCGGCATAAGCGGCAACCAACATCATCATAGGTGATTTAGGTGCGTGGAAATTAGTCACTAAGGCATCAGCAATACTATACTCGTGAGGTGGAAAAAGGAATAAATTCGTCCAACCTTGAATAGGCTTAAGCTCCTTGGAAATGGTAACCGCCGACTCTAAAGCTTTTACACTTGTAGTTCCAACGGCAACAACCTTTTTGTTTCGCTTTTTGGTGTCGTTTATCAGGTTAGCTGTTTCTTCGGTGATATGAATTCTCTCGCTGTCCATTTTGTGCTTCGACAAATCCTCTACCTCAATGGTTCTGAAATTGCCTAATCCCGGATGAAGTGTGAGCTCGGTAAATTGTACTCCTTTGATTTCTAATCGTTTCATAAGCTCGCGGCTAAAATGTAGCCCGGCTGTTGGAGCGGCTACCGCACCTTCATGCTTAGCATAAATGGTTTGATATCTTTCTTCATCTTCTGGCACCGGCTCCCGATTGAGTGGGATTGGAGTTTCACCAAGGCGTTTGATGGTAGCTTTGAACTCGTCATAATCGCCATCGAAAAAAAATCGTAACGTACGTCCACGAGATGTAGTGTTGTCAATTACCTCAGCTACAAGCTCATCGTTTTCACCAAAATACAGTTTGTTACCGATTCGAATTTTCCTTGCAGGATTCACTAACGTATCCCAAAGCCTCGACTCACGATTAAGCTCGCGCAATAAAAATACTTCGATCTTAGCATTAGTTTTCTCTTTAAATCCAATGAGTTTTGCAGGAAATACTTTGGTGTTGTTTAAAACAAATACATCACCATCACTAAAATAATCCATTATGTCCGGAAATCGTTTATGCTCAATGAGGCCGGTTTTTTTGTGTACAACCATCAAGCGAGAGTCGTCTCTGTTTGGACGAGGATATTTACCAATCAATTCTTCCGGTAAATCATACTTAAACTGCGAAAGTTTCATATAGAAATCATGTTAAATTAGCAAAAAAATATAACTCTGACTGGCCTTTAGTTATAAAAATAGAGGAGAAAATATCAGTTAATTTATTGGTATTCAAAATATTATACAAGGTCTTATCAGATAATTGAACAGGGTTGCAAATATAATGCAAAAAGGTGCCCTTGTCAATAGCAAATATTTAGCTTGAATTTTAGGCTAAAATATTGGTGTAATTTCCGCATCCTTAATGAGTTGACGAGCCTCCTCCACGTTTAGAGCCTTATCCACCGAAAAGCTTCCAATGGCGGTACGGCGCAATTCAGATAGATAAGCACCATTGTTAAGCGCTAACCCTAAATCTCTTGCAATGCTCCGAATATAGGTTCCTTTGGAGCATTTTATCTCAAAATAAATATTTGGCATCTCCACTTTTGTTATCTCGAACTGATGAATCGTAACCTTTCGTGATTTTAGCTTCAAGTCGATATTTTCGCGAGCTGCATCGTAAGCTCTTACCCCATCAACTTTAATTGCCGAAAACATTGGTGGTGTCTGTTCAATTTCTCCGGTCAGCTCTTTGGCAGCGTCCAATATCTGGCTTTCGCCGATGTGACTATAATCGTAGCTTTTAGTAATTTCAGTTTCAAGATCATGGCTTGGTCGGGTGGCTCCTAAAGTTATAATGCCGGTATAAATTTTATCTTCGGCTTGATATTGGTCGATTTCTCGAGTTTTTTTTCCGGTGCAAATAATGAGTAAACCGGTTGCAAGAGGATCTAAAGTGCCAGCATGACCTACTTTAACTTTTTTGAGCTTTAGTTTGCGTAAAATACTATTCCTTAGAGCGTTCACTACATCGAAGGAAGTCCAGTTGAGTTCTTTGTCGATGAGGAGTACTTCTCCGTTTAAAAAATCCATATCTAATTTATTTTCACGAAGCTACAGAGTAAATAATGGCAATAAGGCCAACAATTATACAATAAATGGCAAACCAGGAGAGTTTGGCTTTTTTCACCAACTGAATCATCCACGTGCAAGCCAAAAGTCCGGTGATAAATGCTGCGATGAAACCCAGAATCAGGGGAAAAAGGTTTTCGGTTTGACTGCTTATATCTCCGCTCATAAGGTCTTTGGCCATTTTTCCAAGAATAAGCGGAACGACCATTAAAAACGAAAATCGTGCTGATTTTTCACGATCTATGCCTAATAATACCGAAGTGGAAATGGTTGCGCCGGATCTGGAAATGCCTGGAAGAATGGCTATTGCTTGCGATATGCCAATGATAAGTGCCGAAGAATACGACACGTCTTTTTTGGTGTTTTTGGCTCGGTCGGCAAGAAAAAGAAGGGCTGCAGTGACGATAAGCATCATGCCCACAAACAGGATGTTTCCGGTAAAAAGTGCATCTAACTGATCCTCAAAAGCTACGCCTACAACAGCAGCCGGTATCATCGAAAGAATAATTTTTAGAGAAAAAATCTGCTCAGCATTGTTTTTAAACTTAAATAAACCTCGAAAAATTTCAACAATTTCTTTTCGGAAAACTACAATGGTACTCAAGGCGGTAGCAGCATGAAGCACCACCGTTACCAACATCGACTCTTTACCAACAACCGTGTCGCCAAAGATAAATTTGGCAATTTCGAGATGACCACTGCTGCTAACTGGTAAAAACTCGGTTAGCCCTTGAATGATGCCTAAGATGACAGCTTCAATCCAACTCATAATTTATTTAGCTTTAAGATTTATTGTGCGGTTTTTTTTTCGCGATACATGATGGCAAAGATTTCGATTACAAAGCCGGCAAGCATCAATAAGGGAGCAACAACCAAGCGTCTTGTGTTGAAGATTTCTTCACTGAATACAGCAGGATCTTTCGAACCTCCGCCTGCTAATAACACTAAACTGATTGCTATCAAAGCAATGCCGATTATCATAAATAGATAGTTTTTCTTTCCAAAAACCATCACAACGTTCAATTCGTTATTCGTTTTACTCATAGTTTATTTAATTTACATCATGTAGAGTTTATCCATATTGACTTTCAGATACTTATTTATAGCAAAAAATGTCGATATTCCGGTGACAAATAATCCGATGACTATAACTGCACCAAAGACCATCATGTAAAGTGGAGCTTTTTCGATGGAGATGAGTTCAGAATAATCTTTATGCAGTCGGAATAAAATTGCAATTAAAAAACTTATACTGAATAAGGCTGCAATAAAACCTTGAAGAATAGATTTCCATACAAACGGCGATCGAATAAATCCTTTTGTGGCTCCGATGAGTTTCATGGTTCGGATTAAAAATCTTTGGGAATAGATTGCTAACCGAATAGTATTGCTGATTAAAACAATGCTAATCATTAGCATAAATGCAGTAAATATTAATAGAAAGAAACTGATTTTTGTAATATTATCGTTTATAGCATTCACATAATCTTCGTGAAAACGAACCTCTTCAACAATCGAATTCGCCGAAATTTTGTTGGAAAATATCTTTAAACTGTCCACATTTGCATAATCCTCAGTGAGATAAACCTCAATTTGAGCATGAATAGGATTGGTACCATCAAGAAAATTCACAAAATCTTCACCTAATTCTTCCTTATAAATTTTTGCTCCTTCCTCACTCGAAATATATCTGGTTGACTTAATTCCGTCTGAGGCTTCTAAGTTTTTTTTCAGCTTGAAAATCTCTGCTTCCTTGATATCAGCGTGCATAAAAACATTCATTCGGATGTTTTCTTTCACATGGCGTTTGATATGGTTTCCGTGCATCACTAATAACCCAAAAAAGCCTAAAACAAAGAGCATCAAACTAATACTTGTTAAAGAAGTAATATAAGATGTTCTTAATCTTCGCTTTGCAAATTTGTCTTCTTGCTTAGTCATTATGAAATGGATAAAGGTAAAAAAACAGGGCGCTAAATTAGAAAAATATAAAGATTGATGAACTAAAACAACGTAATTTTCCAAACTATCTTGTTATTGCTTTGAAAAAATTAACAAAAGCGATTTAAATAACTGCCACTCATGCCGTCCACTTCTGTCGAAAAGTTGCTAATTCTCTATTAAAAACGGGTTAAAAGCATTAAAAAATTGTTTCTATCTTTACGCCGGTTTTTTTTATTAAACAATAACAGATAATTGCCATGACTGAAGAATCTTTAATGCTTTTAGAAATGACCGAAGATGGAATGAAAAACTCTTTGGAACATTTAGATAAGGAATTTCATAAGATAAGAGCGAGCAAGGCCAATCCTGCCATGCTTGATGGTGTAAAAATTGAGGCCTATGGCGCATCTATGCCTCTAAACCAAGTTGCAAATATCAACACCCCTGACCCTCGAACACTCACCGTTCAGCCTTGGGATAAGTCCAATCTTTCTACCATTGAGAAAGCTATTATCAATTCCAATTTAGGATTTAATCCGATGAATGATGGTATTTTAATTAGGATTAATGTTCCGGTGCTAACTGAAGAACGCCGTCTTGATTTAGTGAAACGAGCTAAGGTTGAAGCGGAAAATGCCAAAGTGGGTATCCGCAACCATAGACGATCGGCAATGGAAGATGCTAAAGCCCTTGAAAAAGAAGGTGTTTCTGAAGATGAGGTTAAGATTTTGCAAGATAAAATCCAAGACCTTACCAATAGTTTTATCGAAAAGGTGGACAAAGCATTTGCCGAAAAAGAAAAAGATATTACCACTGTTTAAGGGTTCTTTTGTTTGGGTTCTAAACCCAAGAAAGCATAACTAATCAAGTTTGCTCCCATTCGCAACGCTTCGGTGCGTTTGCGCTGAGGGTCATTATGAACTTCTGGGTCTTCCCAGCCATCTCCCAAATCACATTCGTAGTCGTAGAAACAAACTAAGCGTCCCTCAAAGATAATCCCAAATCCTTGAGCTCTTTTAGCATCATGTTCATGAATTTTTGGCAATCCTTGCGGAAAAGAATATGGTTTTTGGTAAATAGGATGGGAGGCAGGTAACTCAACAAATTCATTTTCAGGGAAAATTCGCTTCATCTCTCGCCTTATAAATTCATCCATTCCGTAATTATCGCTTATATGCAGAAAACCTCCAGACATTAGATAATTTCTTAAATTTTGCACCTCTTGATTCGAAAAAACTATATTTCCATGTCCGGTGATATGCACAAAAGGATAGTTGAAAATTTCATCCGTTTCTGCCGTTACAGTCGCTATTTCCGAATTTATAGCGGTTCCAATGTTTTCATTGCAAAATTTTACAAGGTTTGGCAATGAGGTTGGATTGGCATACCAATCACCGCCTCCATTATACTTTAAAAGTGCTATCGAAAATTGACCTTTCCTTTCTGACGAAGCAGCCGTCAATAGCGAAAATACTAAAAAAACTACCATTATTTTATATAGAAAATATCTCATAAAAAACTAATAATTAGGTTTTTGAATCATTAAGGTGAAATGCCATGAGAGCATATAATCCTGCTGTTTCAGTTCGCAATCGCTCCGAACCAAGATGCACAGCCTGCCAACCATTTTTCGTTGCTAATTCCAATTCCATTTTTGAGAAATCGCCCTCCGGGCCAATGAGAATCGTGGTTTTACCCGATTGGCCAATGGTTTCAGCAAGATGAGGTTGTTGGCTGTCATCGGTCAAGTGTGCAATGCGCAGGCAGTCTCCAGTCTCCAGTTCAAGGTAATCATCTAATTTAATTGGAGTGTTAAGTTTTGGAGCCCATAGCTTTAAAGATTGTTTCATTGCTGCAATCATCACGTTATCAAGTCGTTCCATATTGATATTTCGGCGTTCGGAATGCTCGCAAATCACAGGGGTTATTTCATCAATTCCAATTTCAGTTGCCTTTTCGATAAACCATTCAATTCGAGCCATATTTTTGGTGGGAGCAATGGCAATATGGATTTTGGTTGACCATGATTTGGGTTTGTATTCCATAGATTCAATTTTTAACCTGCATTCCTTCTTGGAAAGGGCAATTATTTTGCCGCTTATCAAATGCCCGGCGCCATTCGTAACCTTCAAGATATCCCCTAATTGATGTCTTAAAACCCTAACAGCGTGAACCGATTCCTCCTCAGGAAGGAGTATTTCACTACCAATCTCTAATTCTAAGGCTTCTAATTGTGAATCAAAAAATAATTGCATGTCGCAAAATTACTGCTTTTTAAGCTAAAAAAATCAAAATACAGATGTCTTCGTTTTTCCGGATGTTTTTCATTCATTTTTTGGCAAAAAAATGCGAAAAATTCCCTGAAAACGACATATTAATCCCAAAATGGGAAAAATGTACTATTAATCATGATTCTTTGTAACTTTAGTTGAAAAAAATTGTATAAAGCAAACAACTATTAACCAATGAGATAAGCGATTTTGTAAGAAACTGACTACAAATAATGTCGAATTATCCTACAGTTTGCATCGTATTTGACTGATATAATTGCTAAATCGTTTTAACAAGCTATTAGAAAATATTTAACTATGAAATCTATACTATTATTATTTGTTTTCACTTTTCTTATCATTTCGACCAAACTATTTGGCGAAGGAACCAAGGAAGTGATGCCGAACACCTCAAATGGCACTGCCTTGCATATTGGCCCTCAATGGCAAACCGGTCCTTATCGTGGCGCTCCTACAGATAATCGAGTTTATTTTACTATTAAAGACTACACAACAGAAAGGTTTTATTTCGGTTTAAATGGCCGTATGCGAACTCCAAGCAGTGGCACGGTAAGCGACGATTATTTTCGAATTGTATCCGAATCCGGCTCTCAGGTTGTAGCTCCAACACAAGTTCCAAATAGTGGCCCTGGTTTTATATCTACTCACACAGAGGCAGTCAATGGACCAGATATTGGTTCATACACAGCAGGTTATACGCCGATAGTTTTTACGCCAACGGCCAATGGAACTTATTATATCGAACTTTATCGTAGTACCAATGGCGGAAGTTCGGCTGTAACTACTTCAAGTGGGGAGGTTTATTATATCTATTTTGATTTCACAGTTGCTACAACGTCCAATCAACGTTTCGATGGTCGAGTTTATTCCCGAAACTGGAGCTTTATTACTTATAATCCGGTTTCTCCTTATACTCCAAGTATTAACTATAGTTTTCAAGGATCGGTTTATGGCTATACCACAGATAGTATGGTGAATAAGGTGGATTTTGCATCTGGTTTCAGACCTTTAGGATTCAATATACAGATGAATTATGAGGGGGTAAATAATACCGGTGATTTTGCAGAAGACCGTAAATCAGAATATGTTGGTGCAATCACTGCTTCTATCGTAAATCCATACCAAGTATTTCTCAACCAGCCTGACACCTCCGTATTTAAAGTTTCCGGGGTTACCAGCCAACCGATTATTACCGGTAATATTTATGGTTGCGAAGGCGACTACTATATACCTTACTATATAAGCCGCCCCGGCGATGTAGCTATTTTACTTGATATAAATGGCTCGCCAGGCTACCAAACAGGCACAACGGATAGGGTTTTAGAAGCTTACAACGTGGCCGAAGGAAATCACGTCATGAGTTGGGATGGAAATGATGGTTTGGGTAATCCTGTTACCGGTGGGCTAAGTTTAAATATTACAGCAGATATTTACCGAGGAAGAACCAATGTGCCTCTGAATGATGCTGAGGTGAATACAGGAGGATTTTCAATAACCTCTATTTTCCCGCAAACAGGAAATCGGATCATATATTGGGACGATACTGATTTGCCAAACGATAATTGCTATGATCAAAACGAAGATAATAGTACAGGTCCGGGTATTGCAGTAACAAACTATTATGAAGGGGTTTTGGGTCCGGCTCATGCGTGGAACGGCCCTTATGGAACTTCCTCAGGAGGAACAAATACACCCTCTGATTTATGTGATGACTTTGGCAACGCCCGTGTTATTAACACGTGGTTTTATGCCGAAAACGTTTCCTCAACTCCTGTTGCTAAAACCGTCCCTTCTTGTTCTACAGGAGGTGGATTGACTTATCAATCGGATTTAGATGACGACGATGACGGTATTTCTGACTTGATTGAAAGTGGAGGTGTTGATCCTAATGCTGACGCAGATTCTGATGGAATTCCCAACTATATAGACCCTTCTTATGCCGGATTTAGAGACGTAAATTACGATGGAGTTAACGATAATTTTGATGCTGATTTAGATGGTCTGATAAACTCTATTGACCTTGATGCCGATAATGATGGGCTTTATGATATTCTTGAAGCTCTTGGTACAGATGGAAATAATAATGGATTAGTCGATAATTTCGTTGATGAAAATGAAAATGGAATCCATGATCCTTACGATATTGAATGCACAGGTGGAACTATAACAAATTACGGCTCTTCAATTATTGGCTATGGTGGTCAGGGCATTGTAAATCAAAATAATATCCTTGGAGCACCTGATGGAAATGTTGCGCAAGTGACATATAATCAAGACTTTATTATCGTTGATTTAGGTCAAGAGCTTGCCAGCGGATCAACTATTACTTTTCGCTGGAGAGAAAAATCCGGGCAAAGTGGTACTGCCATGATTAATGTTTATGCCGATTTGAACTCAAATCCTACTACCATTCAAACTTGTCCCTCTACCGATAATACCTCCTTAGTTAATTCAAATGTTGTTTTAAATACTGCTGCTCGATATGTAAAAATATCTAAAGGTTATAATACCTGTAATTCAACAAGTAGCACCGATTATGAAGTTGATGCTATCTCTTTTAACTATACGGTGCCTTGTTCGGGTGGAGTTGCTATGGAAAATCCTGATACTGACGATAATGGCATTTCAAATGCTTATGATATTGATTCTGACGATGATGGTATTTCTGACCTTGTTGAAGCCGGTGGCGTTGACATCAATGGTGATGGACGCATTGATAATCAGTCAGATGCAAACCAAAATGGAATTTTGGATATATACGATTCTAACTGCGATGGTACTTCTGCAATCTACTCAGGTTATGCTAATTCTGTTTATGGAACATCCGGAACAGTGTATGATCCATCATACGCTATCGATGGAAGCTATTCTTCCTATTGCCGAATCACTGATGGAGCATATATTAATGTTGACTTTGGAAATATAATTCCCTCAGGAACAACCATTACTGCTTATTTAGCCACAAACAATACAAATGGAATCAATTCAACTATGACTATTTGGAGTTCGGAAGATGGTAATAGTTTTACACAATTAGGTGGAGCTTATACCACAAATACACAACCAACCAACGGAAATGCCGTTACACGAACTTTAACCTCAGATGCACGTTATATCCGAATATCAAGAGCTGGTTACACCAATGCAAATGGAAGATTTCATCGGGTTGACTATGAATATACTATTTCTTCCCCTTGTTCGGGAGGTGATTTGATTGCGAATCTGGATACCGATGGCGATGGAATCAAGAATTATCTTGACCTTGACTCCGATAACGATGGCATACCTGACGTGGTGGAAGCGGGTGGTACTGACGCAAATAACGACGGTAAAATTGACGGATATGACGACCGTGATAATGACGGTTTTTCGGATAATGTGGACGGTGATGCCAATAATGATGGAACTATTGAGAATACAGCTAACGTGCTGATTATCACAGGAACAGACGCTGATAGCGACGGGATACCAGACTCATATCCACGAGCCAATGTGGATGCTGTAGGCTTACCTAATTCTTATGATTTGGATGCTGACAACGATGGAATAGTGGATGTTCGTGAGGCCGGTTTGACCGATTCTGATAATAATGGAATTGCTGATGGTACTTTAGGCTCAGATGGTTGGAGCAATACAGTAGATGTGTTAAGTAGTTTGAATTTGCTCAATACCGATGGTTTTGGACTGTCTAACTTTTTAGATATTGATTCTGATAACGATGGAATTCCTGACAATATTGAGGCTCAGGAGACTTATTCCTATATTTCTCCTTCGGGATTGGATTCGGATGGCGATGGAATCGACAATGCTTTTGATAATAATGATGGTCTCTTTGGTGGAAATGCCAATAACGGTATTGAACCATGGGATACCGATATGGATGGTTTGCCTGATTACTATGACGAGGACTCCGATGATGATAATTTCAATGATAGAAATGAAGGATGGGATTTGAATGGCGATGGTTATGTGAGAGCCGAAGATGGAGAAACGGTTTTTGTGGGTACAACCGACAGCGATGGTGATGGATTACTTGACGAGTACGATGTCGATGATTCAAACCCTAATCCAACCAATGGATATAATCCTTTAGGTTATCCTGATGAGAGGCAGCCCGGTGGCGCCGACATGGATTGGCGCGAACAAGATGATGAGGGTACTGTGCTTCCTGTGGAGCTTTATTCCCAATCGCTTGAGCTTATCGACCAAACCGCATTGGTTTCTTGGACAACACTTTCGGAAATTAATAATCGACAATTTCTTATTCAAAAGTCGATGAACAATAAGGATTTTGAGACTTTTGGCATAGTTGCAGGTGCCGGTAATTCTAATGTGCCTTTAAATTATAGCCTCATTGACCCTAATCCTGCATTTGGAATTTCTTACTATCGAATTCTTCAGGAAGACTTTGATGGAAAGACAGAAACATTCCCTGTTATGGTTTTGAACAATAATCAAGAATCTCAAATTAGTATCTATCCCAACCCAACATCCGATATAATTACTATTGAGGCTGAAATTGGATGTAAAGGTGAGATTTATAACCAGAACAGCCAATTGATAACACGTTTTGAGATGAGTGAAATGAATAAAACCATAAGCCTAAGAGATTATGGAGTCGGAACATACATGATAAAAATAATTTATTCTGATAAGATTATCTCCCAAATAATCATTGTCAGGTAGCATTATTGAATATGCGATTTAGCGGCCCGGCAATTTTGTCGGGCTTTTCTTTTTTCAATAGTTTGATAGTCTGATTGTTAAAGATTATTTTTATTGCAAATTTGACTTTAAAACCAATAAGAAAAAATTATATCTTTGCGCACTTTTTTAACGTTTAAAATTATAACATTATGAAAATCATTTCTATGAGCGGCTCTCTTCGGGAGAGCGTAGGGAAGAAAGATGCTAAAAAGCTCCGCTACGAGGGTAAAGTGCCGTGCGTTTTGTATGGTGGTGAAAAGCAAATTCAGTTTGCGATGGATACAACTGAATTTAAAGACCTTATTTTTTCACCTGAAATTGCCTTTGTTGAAATTAATATTGACGGAACTGTTTACAAAGCAACCCTTCAAGACGTACAGTATCATGTAGTTACCGGTAACATTTTACATGCTGATTTCCTTAAAATTCACGACGAAAAACCTATTATGATGTCCGTTCCTGTGAAAACTACAGGTACATCTGCCGGCGTGCTTAAAGGTGGCGTTTTAGCCATTAAACTTCGTAATTTGAAAGTGAAAGCTTTGCCAGGCCACATGCCAGAAAATATTGTTTTAGATATCACTAAGCTCGATATTGGAAACTCAATCAAGGTAAACCAAATCGAAACAGAAAACTATACTCTTTTAGATTCGCCTAATGCTGTTGCAGTTACGATTCGTATGACACGTGCTGCCGCTGCTGCTGCCGCTGCTGAGAAAAAAGCCGGAAAATAATTCATGCTTTTTGAGTAAAATAGGCTGTCCATATTTTGTTGGGCAGCCTTTTTTTATTTTAGAAATCAACTATAGTTGTATTTTTGACTTTCAATTTTTATTTCAATGATTCTTAATCCAATTCCTTCACTTGTCCAAAAAGTTTTTCCATCGGATGTGGTTTGGAGAATGCCACAGAACGAAAGGTCGATATATCTGACCTTTGATGATGGTCCAGTGCCGCAAGCTACTCCTTGGGTGCTCAATTTGTTGGAGAAGTATTCGATAAAAGCTACATTTTTTATGGTTGGTGAAAATGTAGTCAAGTATCCTGAAATAAAATCTGAGGTGGACCTTAAAGGGCATTCTATTGGAAATCACAGCTTTAATCATCTAAATGGATGGAAGACAAAGAATCAGGACTATTTTCAAAATATCGAAAAAGCAGCTCCATTGACATCCAATAAACTCTTCCGACCTCCTTATGGAAGAATCACTCGTCAACAAACAATGACACTTTCGCAGCAGTACAAGATTGTTTTATGGTCGTTACTTTCAGAAGATTATAAAGCCGATAAAAACCCAAAGGAGATAGTAAGAAATATTACCAAACATTGCCAACCCGGAACGATTATCGTGTTCCACGATAATCCTAAAGCCATGAGAAATCTTACTCAAACATTGCCGCCCTTTATTGATTTTGCTCTACAAAAGGGGTTTGATTTTGCGGTTTTTTGACATTGATGGATAAGTTATCAGTTTATTATTTGATAAATTTGACATATTTCTGTATTGCAGTCCTAAGGTTTTTTATATTTTTGCCCCTTAATTTTCAGTAAATAAATTCTTTATGGCAACAACCGCAGATTTTAGAAATGGTCTGGTAATACTGTTTAACGATGAGCTTTATTCAATAGCTGAATTTCAACATGTTAAGCCTGGAAAGGGACCTGCATTTGTTAGAACAAAGTTGAAAAATGTAAAAACAGGAAAAGTAATTCCAAATACCTTCAACGCCGGAGTAAAAATCGATGTGCAACGTGTAGAACGCCGTCAATATCAATATCTTTATAGTGATGGCCAAGACTATCATTTTATGAATAATGATACTTTTGAACAAACTTTTATTCACGAAGACTTGATTAACGCCCCAAAACTTCTCAAAGAAGGACAAAATGTGGAAATCGTATTTCATGCCGATACCGAAACTCCATTATACTGTGAGTTGCCACCATTTGTGGAGTTGCAGATTACTTATACCGAACCCGGAGAGAAAGGCAATACCGCTACTAATGCTATGAAAGACGCTACCGTTGAAACCGGAGCCACTGTGCGTGTTCCTCTTTTCATCGACAATGACGAGATTATTAAGATTGACACCCGAACGGGTGAATATTCCGAAAGAGTTAGAAAATAGTTTTTTATCGAGCCTTGAATTTCAATTCAAGGCTTATTTTTTATTATCCTAATTGCATAGTTATGAAATTTCCCAGGGTTTATACAGTTTCCGAAATTGCTCAAATCGCCTCTTGTGACCTAGTTATTGGGTCAGCGAATCATCCTGTTACAGGTATCAACGAAATACACATGGTCGAGTCAGGTGACCTCACTTTTGTCGATCATCCTAAGTATTACAATAAGGCATTAAACTCAGCCGCAACAACTATTCTCATAAATAAAGAAGTGGAATGTCCTGAAGGAAAAGCGCTGATAATCAGCGATGACCCTTTTAAAGCATACCTGAGTCTTGTGAAGAATTTCCGACCTTTTGAGCCATCTCAATCGGCAATCAGCCCCTTAGCAGAAATAGGTGAAAACACCATTATCCAACCGGGAGCCTTTGTGGGAAATCACGTAAAAATTGGAAAAAATTGTATCATTCATGCCAATGTTTCGATTTATGACCACACTATTATTGGTGATGATGTGATTATTCATAGTGGCGCTATAATTGGCGCTGATGCCTATTATTTTCAGAAAAGGCCAAGCGGTTTCGTTAAATTTGAATCCTGTGGTCGGGTGATTATTCACAACAAAGTGGAAGTTGGAGCTCTTTGTGCCATAGATAAAGGCGTCAGTGGTGACACAATTATCGGTGAGGATACCAAATTGGACAACCATAGTCAGATTGGTCACGATACGCATATCGGGAGTCGCTGTCTGATTGGGGCTCACGCTGCAATTGCCGGTGTAACCAAAATTGAAGATGATGTTATTTTATGGGGCCGTGTGGCTGTAAACAAGGACTTAGTTATTGGCAAAGGCGCAGTGGTTTTAGCAACCTCTGCCGTGGATAAATCTCTTGCT
>JAFGWF010000191.1 GCA_016937295.1 Bacteroidales bacterium | reverse complement strand
TGGCAGTTTATCAAAATTTGAAACTGCGTCCCGACTATTCCATTGAATTTCCAAATAAGGAACGCTTAAGAATCAGACCTCACATAAGTTGGTATAATACAGTGGCTTATCGGTATATTAGTTCCATTGCTGCTGTTCTGGTGGTATTTCTGTATTTTCCTGCACTTATCAATAATGGCGTAATGGATCAAACTATTTATCATCAACCAACTGAGTTTCAAACATCTCAGCCTCAGGAGCTTTCCTCTTCACAAACTTTGTTTAAGACTGACGAAAATACACCTTCTTCAAAGGATGACGCCATTGCGGAAGCTAAGCCTGCTGAATCAGCAATAAAAGTGGCTAAGAAACCGACACGCAATAAAACAACTTTGCAAAAATTCTCATCTCGGAAACCAGAGCCCAAACTAAATCTTACCTCTAATCTGACTCCGATAAAACCAAATGTGTGCTTCGCTTCCCAATCAAAAACCTACGGATATTACCAGGTCTCCTTACAAAAAGATAATTTCATAAACAATAATCCCGAGCTTAAAAAGCGATTAATCAAGGGTTTGCGAAAATCATTAAACATTAATAATGATGAAATTAAAACTCCGGACGACAAACTTACCTTATGGGATTTGGCCGACTTTGGAGCGAAAAGTTTAAGCAACCTTACAGAAACAGACATCACTATTACAAGAAAATAACAAATTCAAAATTTGTTTTTGAGGTGTTCAACTTGCTGCTTATTTTTTAAATTCATCAAGAATACCTATTATGGAACGCAGATGACACGCATTCATAAGAATACCTCTTATAATTGCATATTTCCACGAAAAACAAAATTTGAAACTTTCAGAAATATAGTTGTACAAAACAAAAACTTTGTACATTTGACAATCTTTTAATCCTAATAATCCTTTAATCCTAATAATCATTGAGTTGGAACGATTACCCATTGGTTAGGCTGCTTGCCCCGTTTATATTTGGAATCCTTTTGGCTTCCTATATTCCTATGTCCTCTACTTCCATAATATATTTCTTGTTTGCCTTGCTTATCGTCATGTTTCTAATGGCGTATATTCCAAAATTTTATCCGGCGTATAAGTTTCGATTTGTTAGTACAGGCCTGATTTATTTGATGTTTTTTGTAACTGGTGTGGCGATAGTTCAACATTATTTTCCTTATGCGAATTCCCGCTATTTTGGTCATTCAACGGATCAATACAGTGCATATATCGTGAAAGTTGTTGAGTCGCCGGCAGAGACAAAAAAAACTAACAAGGTGATAATAAAAGTGGAAAAAGGTATATCTGAAAAAGGCGTGGAACCACTACTCGGAAAAGCCATTTTATATCTTCGCAAGGATAGTTTGATAGATCCTCCAAAATATGGCGATTATATCTTGATTCGGAACAAGTTGGAACTAATAAAACCACCTTCAAACCCCTATTCTTTTGATTATCAAAAATATATAAATCGCAAAGGAATTCAATACGGGGCTTTTCTAAAAACCGACCAATATACTTTTCTCTACGCTTCCAACGAATTTAGTTTAAAGAATTTCGCTTCCCAAATTCGAGAAAAAATGCTTTACCTTTTAGAGAAAAGCGGGCTATCCGGTGAGGAATACGCCATTTCAGCTTCACTACTTTTAGGTTACCAAGAAGCACTTTCTGACGATTTACTCACCGCCTATCGGTCGGCTGGAGTCATGCACATTCTTTGCGTTTCGGGCATGCACGTGGGGATACTTTACTTGCTTCTATCTCAGCTTTTTAGCTTTTTAGTACATGTGAAAGGCGGTATAACCATTCGGTTGGTTATCATCATTCTGAATATCTGGATTTTTGCCATGATTACCGGATTATCACCATCGGTAACCCGTGCAGCAGTTATGTTCACTTTTGTTGCCATCGGAAAAAATATTAAACGCGATATCAATATTTACAACACCTTAGCTTCATCGGCCTTTCTCACTTTGATTTTCGACCCAATGAGCCTCTATAATATTGGTTTTCAGTTGAGTTATGTCGCAGTTATTGCCATTGCCACATTCTATAAACCCATTTATTCCCTTTGGATTCCTCGGCGAAAAGTGCCGGATTATCTCTGGCAAATCATGGCTGTTTCATTAGCTGCTCAGCTTGGCACAGCACCCATTTCAATGTACTATTTTCACCAGTTCCCAAACTATTTTCTTTTTGCAAACATCATTGTTATTCTGTTAGTTACACCTATTTTTTATCTCGCATTTATTACATTGATATTCAGCTTTTGGGAACCTCTTTCTCATTTGTTTGCATGGCTGACAAGTTATTCTATCAAACTTATGAATTATTTAGTGGGCTTCTTTCAAACTCTTCCTTATGCCATCACTGACGGGATTCATTTTGGCCTCGAAACCTTATTTCTTCTAATTTCTTTGCTGATATTTCTGTCTGTAATGTTCATCAACAAGAAAAAGCATTTTCTGTTTCCATCCCTAATCATTCTGATTCTGATGTTTGGCACGTCCATTTACCAGCAAAGGTCGAAAAGCAATGAATCTATGTTGGTAGTTTTTGACACCCCCGGAAAACTTGCTATGCTGATTCACCATCGTAAAGAATCTGTTCTCTTAACCGATTCCATCACCTTTGCCAATCCTCAATCCATTGATTTTCAAATCTCGGGATACCTAACAAAGTATAATCTTGAACCGATATGGATTGATATGGATAAATCAGGCCTTTTTGATGGAATCATTTACCGTCACGACAATTTTGTGGCTTTCGGGAATAAAATTGCCGTATTAACAACAAATACCAAACGATGGAAACAACCTGTGGAATGTGATTACTTAATCGTAAGAGACCGAAATTCCTTTAATTATGAGTCTTTATTTAGGCAGTATAAACCTGAAATAACTATTGCCTCTTCGGAATTATATCCAAATCAGCGTGAAAAACTTCGGGAAATTATCGGAGATTCCATTTCATCGTTGATTTGCACGAGCGAGGATGGCGCTTTTAGTACCACATTGGATTTCAGCATGTTAAAACCATAACAAGGCTTGAAATATTTTTTGTTTTCAGATAAACAAACAACGCAGAATTACCTAATTTTGCTTCAAATTACCCAATCGTTTTATGGCAAAAGGAACAAGTCGCAGTAGATTAATTTTCAGGAAGATAGTCAGGCTATTCAAATGGGCAGTTATCCTTTTTTTTGGCAGCAGTATTTTAATTACAGTTCTGTATCGCTGGGTGAATCCACCTATCACTCCTTTGATGATCAAGAGGTTAGTGGAGCAAGTGCAAGATGGCAAGCCGTTAAAGCTGGAAAAAGAGTGGGTTTCGATTGAAGAAATTAACGGTTCGATGAGCATGGCAGTGATTGCATCAGAGGATAATAATTTTTTGAAGCATTACGGCATCGACATTGGAGCGATACGAAAAGCAATGGAAGCAAATAAGACTCGCAAGCGAAAATTAGGAGCAAGTACCATCAGTCAGCAAACGGCAAAGAATGTTTTTCTGTTTCCCAGCCGAACCTATTTCAGAAAGGCTATGGAGCTATATTTTACAGGACTCATCGAGCTTATTTGGGGCAAAGAACGCATCATGGAAGTTTATCTGAACGTAATCGAAATGGGTGATGGAATATATGGAGTTGAAGAGGCTGCACAGACTTATTTTCACAAACCTGCTGCAGCACTGAACAAATATGAGGCTGCTCTAATTGCAGCTATTTTACCTAATCCGCGCCGCTACAGCGCCCAAAAACCGGGTCCATATATTAGAAAACGCGCCTCGCAAGTTGCAAATCTAAGCGGAAAACTTACTAAGCCCGAATGGGTTAAAAAGAAAAAATAGCTGCATTGATTTTTTCGATGGTTAATAATTTTTATCCGCTTGTGCTTGTATTGATCCAATTGAATCTTTCTTAATCGTTATTTATAATCATCACCAACATTTCTAATTTCTCTACTTTTGCACAATTCACTTTAAATCGAATGTTGCATGTCGATGAGGTTTTATGCCAAATTGGTTTTGTTTAAGAGATGGTTGAAGGAAAAAAGCCGGTACCGAGCGTTTATCATTTTGCTTTCGATAATCATCGGTTTGGTAGTAGGCGTAGCTGCATCGCTGATGAAAACTTTGGTGCTGTTTATCAAAGATTTCATCATTTCGCAAATGGCAGCCGACCATTCCAACCCTCTTTTTTTCGTTTTGCCCATCATTGGCATTTTGTTAACCATAGCTTTTATGAAATGGATTATTCGCGATGATGTACGGCATGGGATTCCGAGGATTTTATATGTGCTATCGAACAAAAAAGGTCACATGCAAAAGCATAAAACCTTTTCCTCTTTTGTGGGAGGAGCTATTACGGCGGCTTTTGGAGGCTCGGCAGGATTAGAGTCACCAATAATCAGTACCGGAGCTGCCACCGGTAGTTATTTAAGTCAGTTGCTTCGTTTAGACTTCAAAACCACCTCATTGCTAATAGGTTGTGGAGCGGCCGGTGCTATTTCGTCCATTTTCTATACACCAATTGCAGCGGTTATATTTGCCATCGAAGTGCTTATGCTCGACCTTACCACAGTATCCATCATACCGCTGCTAATCACCACTATTACCGGAGCTACTACAGCCAATTTGCTCATGCCACAAGAAGCCCTATTCCAATTCTCCATTACTGAATTTATGGATGCTTCCGAAATTCCGCTACTCATTTTTTTGGGAGTCATTACAGGACTTCTTTCGGTTTACTTCAATAGAGTGAGCCACGGCATTCAACGTTTATTGAATCATCCAAAAAAAGTTTGGGTCTATCGAACCATAGGTTTACTAAGCCTTGGACTTCTTATTTACCTTTTCCCTCCTCTTTATGGCGAAGGCTACGACACCTTGAAATCGGTGATGATTGATGGTTCGGATGAAATAATGCAACTAAGTTTATTTCAAGCATTTAGTGATAAATATTGGATTATCATTGCATTCTTGTTCTTTTTAGTGATGTTGAAAGTCATAACCACAACCCTCACTATCGAAACCGGAGGCGTTGGGGGAATTTTCGCTCCGGCAGTATTTACCGGAGGGACAATAGGTTATATTTTTGCAAGCATTGGCAATAAAGTTTTCAGCGGTTTGAACCTTTCCGGCGAAAGCTATGCTATTGTTGGAATGGCGGGGGTTTTGGGAGGAGTTTTGCACGCCCCTTTGACAGCCATTTTTTTCGCCGCCGAAATCACTAACGGATACACTTTGATGCTTCCATTGATGTTAGTCACCGCAATCGCTTTTGCAACCAATTTGCTCTTTGAACGACATAGCATTTTCACCCGTCAATTGGCAGAGCAGGGACGCTTGCTCACCCATCATAAAGATCAAAACGTGCTCACTCTACTCCCACTGAGTTCGGTGATTGATAAAGATTTTACTACCATAAATCCCGATTGTACCTTAGGTGACCTCACAAAAATAATATCAAAATCGCATCGAAATATTTATCCTGTGGTGGATTCCGAAAACAATTTTCTGGGAGTAATCACCCTTGACGAGGTGCGTGAAGATATGTTCGATACAAGTTTACATCATAAACCTGTGAAGAGTTATGTCATTCAGCCATTGGATAAAGTCGGCTCGCAAGACAGCATGGAAGACGTGATGAAGAAATTCAACGAAACTCATTATTATAATCTGCCTGTGATAGACGATGGAAAATATGTTGGCTTTGTATCGCGGTCGAATACATTTTTGGCCTATCGCAAAACACTTTTAGACATTACGATGGACTAATACAATAAACTAATTTAAACAGCGTTCAATGGGGCAGTATTCGCTTTACTGTCCAATTTTTAACCGATAATATAATTTAATGAGAATCCTCAATAATAAATTGATAAACAGATTATTAATTCTTTTTCTTTTAATGATTGGCTCCATTGGCGCAAAGTCGCAGATTGGAGGAAATTCGGTTTATCGTTTCTTGGAAATGGCTCCTTCGGCACGCATTGGAGCACTTGGCAGCAATTTTCTATCGGTAAACGACAACGACCTGATGTTGGCCTACAGCAATCCGGCTTTATTGAATAAGGAAATGAGTAATAATATAGGTATCAACTATTTAAACTATTTTTCCGACATCAATTCGGGATTTGTAACCTATAGTCGTCATATCGAAAAATTTGGCTCCTTTGCCGGCTCATTGCAGTTTATCAACTATGGCGACTTTACGCGAACCGATGCTCAAGGCAATGAATATGAGACTTTTAAAGCATCGGAATACGCTTTCACTGTGGGCTGGGCAAAGCAACTTTCGGAGCGATTAAGTGTTGGAGTAAACCTGAAGAATATTTGGTCGCAGTTGGATTCGTATAAATCCTATGGTTTGGGAGTGGACATTGCCGCGAATTATAGATCTGTTAGCGAGCGATTTTCGGCATCTATGGTTGCAGCAAATATTGGACGCCAACTGAGCAGTTTTGCCGGAGTGAGGGAACCGCTTCCCTTCAATCTGAAATTTGGACTTTCCACAAAATTTGAACACGCACCGCTTCGACTACATTTTGTAGCCGACCAATTGCAACAATGGGATTTGACGTATAGCGACCCCAATGAAGAAGCTGAAATAGACCCTTTTACCGGTGAGCTTATCCAAAAAAAAGGTTGGGATTTTGGCGATAAATTTATGCGGCATGTTGTCGTTGGCGGTGAATTTATTCCGGGAAACGGCAATTTTTCTGTCAGGTTGGGATACAACTATCGGCGCAGAGCTGAAATGAAAATTGCAGACCGAAAGGCAATGGTGGGCTTTTCATGGGGTCTTGGTTTCAAAATATCAAAATTCAGACTTAGCTATGCCCGCGCCATGTATAGCCTTGCCGGAGCAACCAATCATTTTACGATTTCAACCAATTTGAACGACTTTTTCTGACAATTATAATTATAAGAGCCGACCTTAAAAATTCGATATTCTTTCCAAAAATGTTATTCCTAACTCCTTCACCTTCCAAGCATTAGCACCATCAAGTTCGTTAGCAGCAGTTTCAGCTAAATGGACAACCTGTCGAAATCGACCAATGCCACGCCACCATTGAAAGGCAACTCGAAAAACCTCTATGACCACCAGCATCTGCATGATGTAAACTCCATTAGTAGCTCGGCAAATGCACAAAGGCAAACCATGGACAAGAATGGCCAATGATAAGAAAATCAATAAATTATTTGGAGAAAGAAAAGAAGCCTTAACCTTTCGCTATACCACACAAAAAACCGGAAAACGTATTCCTTAATCCATTGCGACTAATAACCATTAGTCAAATAGAATTCAAGGGTATGCGATTGAAGATACTCCTTAAAAGACTTGTTAATCATTCCGGCAACGCTGTCGAGAAGACATTTATTAAACGGGCAGGTTTCGTAACCCAAAGGACAGTCCGTGTCCACAATCGGACCTTCGATAGCCTCATAAACCTGCAACAGATTGATATCAGCAGGATTTTTTGCCAAAACAAACCCACCGGCGGGTCCACGGGTGCTACTCACCAAACCGGCTTTGCCAAGACGTTGCATAACCTTAGCCACATGATGTCGCGAAAAACTCATAATTTCGCTTATCTTAGTCACATTCAACCTACCCTCGCTCTTGGCAATCAACACGATAGAGTGGATACCTATGGAAGCTGCCTCCGAAATATTAAAAAACTTTGACATGAAATACTAACTTAAATAATTCAATTTGTTTGATTGCGCAAAATTAATATTTATTTACCTAAATAATGAATTAAAATTTTTGAAGGAGAAAAAAGCGGTTTCCGATAAAAGTGAAATAGAATCAATGAGATAAAAAGTATTTCCTCTATGGATAGAAGATGTTTGATTGGGCTGGTATAGTGGAATTTTTTAGGCAGAAAAGTCGATCTCAAGGTTCGCACTTTTCAAACTGTATTCAAGTTATTAAAAGGTGCTTTTTGTTTAAGATTTGTTTTTGTACTTTAATACAAGCACTTCGGCAAAATTTCCTGAAATCCAATAAATCTAATACATTTTATAAAAGCTGATAAGAAGGTAATTGTCTTATGAGGGGTTCTAAAAATTAGATTCTTCGAGGCGGACAAAATTTTAATACCGCAGTTTACTATTGTAAATGAGGATATTAAAATTGAAGACCAACGAAGAAAAAGCGATTTTTAGAAGTCCCGTTATGCTATTTTATCTACAAAAACCTGTATTACGCTTCTGTTTACATTATCTTTGTTTGACTCTAAACGTTAGGGTCTAATTCTTGACTGTTTATTTGCATCTACCAATGTGTCAAAGATAAATTCCTTATATCTTCTTTGAAAATCTTTATCCGTCGTAAATTTCTTAAATATTTCAGTTTGACTGAATAGATATTGTTGCAATAATTCCTCTAATTTCTTATCTGATGAAATCTTCGCATTTTGTCTGTCAGAATATCTTACTGCATCCATTATGTCCTTATCAGCCTTCATTTCCGCCGGAAGTTGAAGCATAAGAATCTTCCGAACCTTATCTTTGTCTGACCATTGGATATTACCAAATCGTTTATTAAATGCACTCAAAATATTTTCCAGTGTATCCAATTCAGGCTCTTGCTGTCCACCTCCAACATCTACAGGAATTGGAGCAACTTCGCCCGGTTCGGGCTCCAAAGCAATATTTTGTGTTGTTTCTTTCGATGGACGATAACTATCCATATTGATACTATCTAAAATACCTTCAGCTAAGTCGTCGGATTGATCAATGTATAATTTGGTAACAAGATATTTTAAAAACCAAAACAGCTTTTCCCAATCCTGGTTATTGAAATCCAATATTTTAGCCAAATAACTATACACCCTTAAAAACGATTTTACTTTTGCTTTGAAATCAATCTTATCGTCTTTTTCCAAATCATTTTTAAAAATTCCTACCGACCAGTCAATTATTGGGTCGAGTTTTGTGCGGTCTGCGCCCTCAATATATTTTTCAAAGAAGTCATCAGTTTGGTATTTAGTATAAACCTCAAAAGCTTCCAATTTATCAACCAAATCATTAAGTTTGTTCGGGTTGGTTTCTTCGCTTAAAATAGTTGCTGTATAATAAGGTTTAAAAGCTTCTTGAATTTCTTCTGCTTCATTGAAGAAGTCTAATACAAAAGTATCCTTTTTGTATGGCTTTTTAGCGCGATTCAATCTTGAAAGTGTTTGAACTGCCTGAATTCCTTCCAATTTTTTATCAACATACATGGTGTGCAACAAGGGTTCATCAAAACCAGTTTGATATTTTTCGGCAACAATTAGGAATCGATTTTCAATTTTCTTGAAATTTTTGGGAATGTCGGTTTTGAAGGTTTTGAAGTTATTCATTCCGACTTCGTTATATTCAATTCCCTGATAATTTTTAGTTCCTGAGAATGCTACTATTGCCTTGTATGGCGATTTTATTTCTTTCAAGTAAGTATCAAAAGCCTGTTTGTATTTAATGGCACATTCAATACTTTTAGTTACTACCATTGCTTTTGCTTCTCCATTAATCAAGTGCCGTACATCATGGTGAAAATGTTCAATCATAATTTTTGCCTTTTCGGAAATTGCAAATTCATGTCCTTCTACGTAAGCCCGAAGTTTCTTCGCTGCCTGTTTTGTATCAAATTCAGGATTATTTTCAACGGCTTTTATCAACTTGTAAAAACTGTTGTACGTTGTATAGTTTTTTAAAACATCTAAAATAAATTCTTCCTCAATGGCTTGTTTCATGCTATACACATGAAAAGCATAGAATTTTTGTTTTTCTAGGCCATTTTCATCGGTGTAAGTTTCTGCCGATTTTACGCCAAATGTTTCGAGTGTTTTGTTTTTTGGTGTAGCTGTAAACGCAAAGTATGAGCCGTTTGTAATCATTTTACGGCTTTCAATCAGTTCGTTTATTTTATCC
>JAFGWF010000190.1 GCA_016937295.1 Bacteroidales bacterium | reverse complement strand
GCTCGATCCGGATATTCAAGAACAAATCAAGTTGGAATATCCTTATGGATTTAGCGATAACCTAATCACATTTACCAACAAAGATGGTCTGATTGTTAGTGCACTACCATTTGAGACCGACGACAAATATTATATGGTTCGCATGACCGTAAACGAGGCCATTAAAATTATTGAAGACGACGACGACTTTGACGATGACGGTACATTGAAGGCCGGCATTAAAGAAGAGTACGCATCGAAATATGGCGAAGTGCCCGAAGAAATTGCCAACGACTTGGAAGTTGAAATGGACGATGACGATGACTACGAAGACGTTGCCGACGAAGAGTACGACGACGATGATGACGATGAAGAAGAAAGCGATGACGAAGACTATTAAGCCCTCGGCACTGACTTTATAACTACGTATTTTTTTACGCCAATATTTATTATATCGCAGGGACGAACCGCATTCGATGTGGTTGCGTTCCTGTTTTTTTTTTTGGGGGGGGGAGCAACTTTCCATCATCCATTCATTTGAATCCATCCCCTCGGAATTGGAAGCGAAATGCTCGGATTCGGCATCTACAATATCGAAGTTCGCATCTAAGATGTCGGAGTTAGTTTCTAAGATATCGGGGTTGGTATCTAAGACTTTGCCTAAAAAACAAAAGAGACACAGTGTTTGCATCTCTTTTGTTCAAGTAGGCTACAACCGATGGATGTGTTTATGTAGTATTTCTTCTAAATCGCTTGGATGAAAAGAAACATCCCAATGCCATTTTCCAAATCCACTGTGAATATTTACAGCATCAACCCATTCGTTTAAGAATTGTCGTTTGGTTCTTCGTGTGGGCTATTTATAATTCGTTTTTCAATTGTTTTTGCCATATTCCTATGGATTAAAATCCCGTAGTTTTTCAAATGTCTTTTTAAGACTCGCACTATGATTCACTGCATTCTCAATATTCCACGACCGAAATACGAAATCAGACAAGCACCCATTGTAATTGGGGCCAATTTTAGCGTTTTGATTGATCGGTACAATATCTTCTCGAATGTCCCTTTTTTTTGAACGTTTTGCTAATTGGATCAAAGTATTCTTGGGATCATTTTCTAAATCTGGATTGATGGGGAAATTTACAACTGAAACATTAAAATATTGAGACAATCCTTCACGATCGGCTAGGACCCATGATTCAACCTCGCGAATTGCTATACGAAAGATGAAATTAGGGCTCATCTCAAAGTTGATCCAATCCTCTCGCAATGTTACCGGACAATTGTAATTATCAAGATCAGTGAGCATAAAATGAGGATTTACTTTCGATGCCTGATTGAAACCCTGAATATTGGATTTTAAATATCCAAAACCATTGCCTCGATAGCTTTGACATACTTCGTATTTATCTGAAAAATGACTGAGAATTTTGATCATGACCGCTTCACTCAAATCATCTTCAAAAATCAATGTAATATAAATCATAGCCCTAAAAAAGTGTTAGTTGATTGATACTTTTAGGCTTTGTACGTGGCAAAATGGCTTGAGCAGGCGACATTCCGCCATCGAGCATAGCTCTGATTTCGGGTATTGATGATGCTGTAAGCACGGTAGTCCCTTCGGCCGATGGTGATAAAACCAGAATTTCATCAAGCGAAATGCCTTTATCCGATAACAAATCCAAACTATGGGTTGAAATAAACACTTGCCGTTTCTTGGGTTTTTGCAACTTGTAAATCAAGGCTGGCATTTTAGAAACTATGGCACTGTTCAATGACAATTCAGGTTCTTCCAAAAGCAACAAGCCATCTCCGTCTTGCAACGACCATAGTAGACCAATAAGCCTCAGAGTTCCATCAGAAAACTGATCTTCTTTTTGTTTCCCACCATTTGGTCGCCAATGCTCATAAACTGCTTCAAGGTGGGGATGACCGTTTTCTTCAATAAAATCAAATTTTTTGAATTGGGGGACGGCTATCTTCAATGCTGTTTCAATTTTTCGCAACCATGCAGTTCTCGTTGTTTGGTTTACTTTTGAAATGCGTTCAAGAAAGCCTTTTCCAAAAGGATCGCCCGGCAAATCGGGACCAGTAAACGATTGAGGGTGTTTTAATAACTGCGGCAATAAATGCAGATATATAGTACTTTCGAGAAAGCGTGTAATTTCTCGAAATGGTTTATTCGCATTGATTTGTTCAAGATGGGTTTGCGTAAGCCGTTCCTTATCTTTCGTATCTTCCTTGTCTGGTCGGTTAAGGATTAATTTTTCATCTTTCCACACTTTTTCATAAGTAAGAAAAGGCAAACGAGAACCTCGAGGCTCTTGTTTTATACCGATAGCATATCTCCAAAGTATTTCTTCTGAGTCGAATTCAGACAAATGAATTTCAACTTCCACATCGGGGTGAGTTCTTGCTGCTAGGCAACGTATTTTTGAAACACCTCCTCTGTCGAGAACTGCATTTTGGAGCCCTCCGCCCGGTTTTGCAATATCGCGTAAAAACCGAAAAGCATCTAACAAATTTGATTTCCCCGAGGCATTGGGTCCAACCATAAAAGTGCGATTGCGTAATGGCACATCAATTTCCTTGAAATTCTTCCAGTTTTTAAGTTTTATTCTTGAAATAATCATAGTCATACATTTTAATTACCCTTAAACTCTCAATTCCACGGTCGACGATGATTTAACAACCACTGAGTTGTCTGGTTCAAAAGCCGATGACTAGACTCCATGAATTCACATCCTCAGGCTCAATTTTGCTGAGATAATTAAACCAAGCATTATCTGTAACTCCCAAATAAAATTTCATTTACTCATTTTAATTAGTTGGTTGTAACTCTTCAATGGTTTTAGCCCTTTTCGTATGAAATAGACAATTTAAAATATTGGCAAACAAATCGATCTCGTTTGTTTCTGGCCTTTCAAATACATTGTTTTGAATTTCACCCCAAACTTAGCATTTTTTGTATTCAATCCTTTTGTTGAATTGGGATTTCACTGATTTTTTTGCGCGAATGTTTTTGAAGTCTTGTCAATAATGGTTTGGAAATTCCCCTCCCTACAAAAGGAAAACCGGGAACTGCGC
>JAFGWF010000189.1 GCA_016937295.1 Bacteroidales bacterium | reverse complement strand
TAGTCGAATCCAATAATCAAAAAAACCAAATCGTAGTATTTCCTAATCCGGCCACTGATTTTCTGAATATAATTAATCAAAACCCTTCCGATATTGTGGAATCTATTGAAATTTATGATATTACAGGAAGTTGTGTATTGAGACCAAATGCCAATGAAGCTCAGAATATTACTATAACTACCCTTTCACAAGGACTTTATTTTGTGAAAATTATCACAGAATCTACTGCTCATTTCACACTAAAATTCGTTAAGAAATAGGACGAAACCTAAATTTCGGAATTACGTAATTAAAATGATGTTATATTTGCGTAATAATAGCAAGTTGTCCATCTGTAATTATAGAGTCAGACAGGTTTGTACCTTAAATCAACTATGAAAGATCAGAAACATTTTACAGGACTTACTGATGAGCAAGTTCTGGAAAGCCGCAGGCAATATGGTGAAAACCTATTAACCCCACCGGAAAAAGAACCTTTATGGAAGCTTTTTTTGGAAAAATTTGAGGATCCAATCATTCGCATTCTTCTTATTGCGGCGTTTCTATCCTTAGGTATTTCTTTCATTCACATGGAGTTTGCAGAAACCATTGGAATCTTTTTTGCCATTTTTCTGGCCACAGGAGTCGGGTTTTGGTTTGAAATGGATGCCAATAAAAAATTTGATGTACTAAATAAAGTCAAAGATGACACTTTGTACAAAGTTATCCGAAACGGTGATGTTCGAGAAATTCCAAAGAAAGATATAGTTGTCGGCGATTTCGTAATATTAGCCACCGGTGAAGAAGTTCCTGCCGATGGCGAGCTTGTTGAATCTGTTGCCTTACAGATTGATGAGAGTTGTCTCACTGGTGAGCCGATTATCGAAAAAACCATTCATGTTGAAGAGTTTCATGCCGATGCAACGTATCCGTCAAACTGGGCTATGCGTGGCACAAAGGTGATGGAAGGTCATGGCATCATTGAGGTTCAGAAAGTTGGAGATGAAACAGAGTTTGGCAAGGTGGCCGAAAAAGCCACTGAGATGAGTGGTGAAGAAACGCCTCTCAATCTTCAGTTGGAGAAATTGGCTAAATTTATTGGTGTTGCCGGATTTTCTCTTTCCTTTCTCACTTTTTTGGCTCTTTTTCTCAAAGATATTTTTCTGGGGGGCGTTGTTTACTCTTTTGCTCAGCTTTCTACCATTTTAATGGTGTTGGTTTCGGCAGCAATAGGCTTGGTAAAAATTTGGATGCCTATTGTTTATGACGCAATTCACTTATCAGGCAAGGACAAAGAAATGCCAAAATCAGTTTCTCAAGGAGGCTGGCTGAAATGGCTTGCCTTTGCATTGCTTGCGTTTTTAGTGCAGGCAGGATTAGGATTTTTGGTTGGGATTAATCCATTGAAAATGGAATCGTGGGTAAACATAGAAACCGCCGGTCGAATACTTCAATATTTTATGGTTGCTGTTACTTTAATAGTGGTTTCCATTCCTGAAGGATTGCCAATGAGCGTAACTCTGAGTTTAGCCTTGAGCATGAGGAGGATGTTGCAGAATAATAATTTGGTTCGTAAAATGCACGCCACCGAAACTATGGGGGCTGCAACCGTTATTTGCACCGATAAAACCGGAACTCTTACTCAAAATCAAATGCAAATCTATAAAACCAATTTCTTTGCACTTGACGAACAAGATTTAAAAGAAGATCAATTCTCCAATATAGTTGCTGAAGGTATTAGCGTAAACTCTACCGCTTATCTCGACCACAGTGAGCCCGAAAAAGTAAAAGCTCTTGGAAACCCAACTGAAGGCGCCTTGTTGCTTTGGCTTGACGAACACAAGATTAACTACTTGAAACTAAGAGAGGAAGCCGAAGTTGTTGAGCAACTTACTTTTAGTACACAGAGAAAATATATGGCCACTATTGTCGATTCTCCGAAACTTGGTAAAAAGGTCATGTATATTAAAGGAGCGCCCGAAATTGTGATGGGGCTTTGTTCAGATGTGGCATACAACAATGGTTCTAAATCCGTTGAATCGGTGAAATATGAGGTGGAGGAGTTATTGCTGGGCTATCAAAACCAAGCCATGCGAACCTTAGGATTTGCCTGGGAAATTATAGAAGACAAACTGCCTCGTTTTGTGGATGGCAAACTTGTCAATTCAAAACCTACATTTTTGGGAATTGTGGCAATATCCGACCCTGTACGTGAGGATGTTCCTGCTGCTGTTCAAGTATGCTTAGAAGCCGGAATTGATGTGAAAATCGTTACCGGCGACACCCCCGGAACTGCTCGCGAGATTGGCAGACAAATCGGCATTTGGAAAGATATAAATACAGACGAACAAATTATTACCGGTGTCGATTTTGAACAATTATCTGATGATGAAGCCGCTAAGCGCGTTCAGAATCTTAAGATTATGTGTCGGGCACGGCCTACGGATAAGCAACGTTTAGTACAGTTACTTCAAAAAACAGGTTCGATTGTGGCAGTAACCGGCGATGGCACGAACGATGCCCCGGCGTTGAATTATGCTCATGTTGGCCTTTCGATGGGCTCAGGAACATCGGTGGCCAAGGAGGCAAGCGACATCACTTTGCTCGACGATTCTTTTAGTAGCATCACCACCGCAGTCATGTGGGGGCGTTCGCTTTACCAAAATATCCAACGGTTTATTCTTTTCCAACTTACTATTAATGTGGCAGCAGTGATGATTGTGCTTCTTGGAAGTATTTTTGGCCACGAGTTGCCGCTTACGGTTACTCAAATGCTTTGGGTCAACTTGATTATGGATACCTTTGCCGCCGGAGCATTGGCAAGTTTGCCTCCCGATAAAAGAGTTATGAAAGATAAACCTAGACGAAATGATGCCTTTATTATCACTAAAGGGATGAGGCAAAATATTCTATTTGTGGGGATTAGCTTTGTGGTTCTTCTCCTAACGATTCTTTATTTCTTTTCGCATGATGGCCAAATTAGCCGTTATAACCTTTCGATGTTTTTTACCATTTTTGTTTTGTTGCAGTTCTGGAATATGTTTAACGCTAAAGCCTTTGCTACCGGTAAATCGGCTTTTCACGACATCAAAAAAAGTTATGGTTTTCTGGTGGTCGCTTTGGTAATTCTTATCGGTCAGTTTATTATTGTCGAAATTGGCGGAAACGTCTTTAGAACAGTGCCTTTGCTTTGGCAAGATTGGGTTTATATCATTGTCGGAACTTCGTTTGTTTTATGGTTTGGGGAATTGTATCGACATTTTAAGCTGAGAAAATAATTTATGGGATTGCAGTGATTATTAGAATATTATTTATCTTAGCAGGCTGAAACCTCTAAGAGTTACGTTATATACAAACACATTTTTTGGTTCATAAATCGCCTGCATCATGAAGAGAATTCTATCCGCTAGCGTTCTATTATTAATTAGTACGCTCATATTTGCACAAACTGAGACCAAAGGAATACATGGTCCTACCGATACGCTTTTACTCCATCAGTATGAAGCTCTAATGGGAAATCCTTCTATCCTTACTTATAGCTATTCCAACGGAAATGGATATTTCTTTGGAACCAATTTCATCGACATCGACCAAGACCCATTAACTCCGTATGAAAATGGAGTTCAGGCATTTGGACAGGGTTTTCCGGTGGATACTGGAATGTCTTTTTACATTTTGGATATTTTGGTTAAAGTGGGAAACAAAGTGAAAGATGCTAATTCCACAGGAACTCCATTGATTCTTTCGGTGCAATATTTAGATGATTCCAGCACCTATAATGTAAACACCTCTTCCGGCAGTCAATCTTATACGGTTCACGCTCCAGGAACTTCATTAGGTTCAGCCAGCATTTCCTGGGATAATATTTACACCGGTTTGACTAATCAGTTCTCTGTTGCCCATTTTAACACTCCTCTTCTTATTGAAAAAAATTTCGTGGTTGTCGTTGACTTGATGGATTTCTACTTAAACGGCGACCGAATTGGTTTTTGGGTGAGCCCCCCAAACGGCGGCTCCAACATTTATGGCCTTGAATACACCTTATGGCTCTATCCAAATCCTATGCTTTGGCTTCAAGTGAATCATATTTTTAGTAATGTAAATCGAGCAATTGCCATTTTTCCGGTGATTGACGATGGCACTTTTGGCATTGATGACGATGCTTTTCTTAACGGTTTGAAATTAGGTCAGTCGTTCCCAAATCCTGCAACAACCTCAACAACTATCTTATACGAATTGGAAACCAGCTCAGTTGTGCAACTTGAATTGACCGATATTAATGGAAATACGGTTTATTCTGAAAATTTTGGAAATAAGCCTACCGGAATCCATCAACAAATTGTTCCTTTGGAGCATCTCGCATCCGGAACCTATTTTTATACGCTCTTCGCAAATAATAAAACCCTCACTAAAAAATTGGTTGTGAGTAAATAGAATTATTTCATTGTTAGTAACACTTTCCCTGCCGACATGTTTTTGATGTATGTTCGAATGGCTTTTACCAAATCATCAAAGCCAAACTCGGCTTGCACGGGAGTTTGAAATTTGGTTTCTTTGATTAAATCTAAAACTTTCTTACGATTCGACTCCATAGTACTATTTCTGATATAATCGTTGAGATTGAATCCGACAATCTTTTTATTTTGAAAAATCATTGGCAAAGCATCAATATTACCAATCTTTTCGTTGGAAAGTCCGCCATAAACAATCATCTGTGAGCCATTGGGCAAACAGTTGAAAATCAGTCCACTTTGATTTCCTCCGACTGCGTCGAAAGCAGTCATTGAACCATATTTCGATAAACTATTTTTCAAATCTTCTTCAAAATTCTCTTCTGACGAACACAAAGAAATAGTATTTGGCGAATTTGATAATGCTTCGACTTGAGTTTTTTTCCTGAAAATGTTGATGGTTGGTATATTGGACTTTTCGGCTAAAAGACGGAGCAATGAAGGCACTACACCTCCGGCAGCGTTAATTAG
>JAFGWF010000188.1 GCA_016937295.1 Bacteroidales bacterium | reverse complement strand
TATGACCCAGTAATAGCCCGTTTCTTCTCTCCCGACCCCTTTGTTCAAGCCCCCGATTTCTCCCAAAACTTCAACCGCTACAGCTACGTGATGAATAACCCGCTGGTTTATACTGACCCGAGTGGGGAGTTGGCTTGGTTTGTGCCTATTATTATTGGAGCAGCAGTATTTGGTACTGGTAACTTAGTTGCCCATGCAGTTAGAGGTGATGTAAATAATTTTGTTGATGGGGTTCAATATTTTGGGCAAGGCGCTTTAGCAGGAGCAGTTTTGGGTGCAGCCTGGCAGTTTGCCCCTTTGATTCCAGGTATTGGAGCTGCCGTTCAAACTGGAATGAATATTTATGGTATTTCCCAGCTTTCCGTTGCTGGTGTAAGCGCGTTTTGTGCAATGGGTGAAGGAGTTGCTTATGATGATTGGCGTCAAATGAGCAATGTTGGTGAAATCTTTTTAGGAAATTTCTATTTAGATGAAAATCGTTTTATAGGAGGAATCTGGCAAGGTGTGTCAAGACATAGTTGGGAGTTTTTACAAACAGGAATTGGACATACTTTTTCTCAAGGCAGAAACTTTGCAGGTGAGGTTTCAAGGGTAGATTATTTAGGAGGAAATACTTTTGTTACAAATGAAAATACTCAAAACAGGATGGGCGTTTCTATTGGGAATTATAGTAATATGTGGATAAGGAATGAGATTGAAGGAAACTTTGATGATTTTGTTCGTATCAATCCATTATTTATGCATGAATATGGTCATTCCTTTCAAAGTAGAGCTTTGGGTCCTTTATATCCATTTATTATTGGTGTACCGAGCCTTATTAGTGCCGGAACTGCAACTCAGGTAGATGGAGAACCAAATGGAGTTACAACTCACGATTTTAGACGGTATGAAATGTGGGCAAATAGAAGCGCCGCTAAATATTTTGAAAGATATTATGGGGTTGATTGGGATTTATTTGAGGTGCGATTTCCAAGAAGGCAACGATAAAATTTGTAAAAGATGAATAAGATGACAAAAACCATTTTAATAACAATCATTGCTTTAGCTTTAAATAACTGCGAAAAAAATGCAATGGACAAATCAGATAGCATTGAAATCAATAATAATTCTTCATATTCTATTGGATGTTATTTTGGCTTAGGAGGTAAAAATGGTACATTGTATCCAGATACTACATTACCATATAGTGATAATTATATAATAAAAGAAATTAAGCCTAATTCAAAGTTTGTATATGAAGTTGGTTTAGAATGGGATGAAATATTCGCTAACATTCCAAAGGATACTATGTGCTTGTTTTTCTTTGATACTGATACTTTGAACACATACGGATGGTCAACATTAAGAAATGAATATAAAATTCTTAAACGTATGGATTTAAGCCTACTAGATATAAAACAGCTTAATAGAACTATAAACTATCCATAATTCACAAACTCCATCGACACATTAATAACCCATGCCCCAACACAACACCATTCGGCAAGTTTATAGCTCCACCTACGCGGAAGGGGGAAGGTGGTCACAACCTGTATCCACAGGCGAATTTCTTATTGACCGCGGCTATAAAGGGCATGCCTGCCCTGAGCGCAGCCGAAGGGAGATGTTGGATGAGTTTGAGATCATTAACATGAACGGAAGACTCTATGACCCTGTCATTGCCCGCTTTTTCTCTCCCGACCCAGGCGCCTGTCCTGATGAGCGAAGCGATAGAAGGATACAAGCACCCGACTTCTCCCAAAACTACAACCGCTATAGCTATGTGATGAATAACCCGTTGGTTTATACCGATCCGAGTGGGGAGTTTTTTGGGAGTATATTAACCGCAAAATGGGATTTTGGAACAACAATATTCACTAAAGGAGGTTTGGAGTTTTGGAACTGGAGGAGTGATTATGTACAAAACGCTTGGCGTGATTTTGACCCAAGCGGCAGTTGGAGTAAAACCAATAAAGCGTGGAGAATAGATGTAGGATTATTGAAAACTGACCCTAATAGAACAGTTGTTGGTAGAGGATTACAATTTGCATCAAGATTTTTATGGGAACTGCCTCAAACCCTATTAGGTAATGTGGTATCACACGCACGTAATATCACTGGTAATGTTGATAATGTGAGTTATTACGGTGGTGCCACTTTGGTTAATAATGACGACCCAAGTGACCCAGGTTGGTGGGGATTTAGTTTAGGTTCATATATAAATTCTAAAAATATGGAGGCTGACCCTTATACCGATGCTGGATTTAGACATGAATATGGACATACTTTACAAAGCAGGTTAGTAGGGCCAATGTATCTAACCAGAGTAGGAATCCCAAGTCTTATAGGTTCTGGTTTAGATGACTTAGGTTTGAATGACCATGACCGAGAGTGGTATGAAACTCAAGCAAACAGAATGTCAGAGAGATATTTCCGTAATCAAGACTCAGGTGCATTAACTGCTCTTCCATGGGATAATAATAGATTCCCAAGAGATGATAACCCTAATTGGTACTGGATGTTTGCACATCCAAACTTACCATTTATGTGGTGGTTGTTTTTCTAAATCAATTAAAGTTAAAATTATGAAAATGAATATTTTAGTTGTATTATCAATAATTCTTTTTAGTGCCGGTTGTGAGAAATTGGTAGACCATGGCTATTATTTAACAGTTCAAAATAATACTAACGATACTGTTTGGTGTTATTCCAGTTATAAATATCCTGATACATCCCTTTCTGAGAGCAAGCCTCTTTTGCAGATGATTAGACCTGAGTCTTATACAAGATTAGACAGTAAAGATAAATGGGAAGATGTTTTACCTAAAGACACTATAATTGTGTTCATTTTTAGCAAAGACACTGTTGATGCTTATAGTTGGGAAGATGTACGAACTGAATATAATGTCTTAAAACGCTACGATTTAAGCATCTCTGATTTAGAAGCAATGAATTGGACTATCATTTACCCTTAGACACCAAAAACCCATGCCCCAACACAACACCATTCGGCAAGTTTATAGCTTTGAGGTTTTAGACGATTATATCATAGTAAGTTATTAAGAAACTGCACTAATTCTGTCACTAAACTGACCAAAACTTTTTTATCATTATAGAATATTTACCACAATAAGTTAAAAAGCGGCAAATATTCCATATCTTTGTGGCCATTTTATTCAACTTATGAACGCTAACATTGAGATACTATTTGTTGAGAGTTTCAAAACCGCTGATATTGTTACACGAAGCGAAATCAAAAAATTTTATGACCAGAAAATTGGTCATGTAGATGACGCTATTTTAGAAGCAAGAGTAAGCAAACTAATTTTTAAATTAAAGAATAGAGGCCAACTTTTTCCAATCAAAAGAGGAGTTTACAGGCTAAACGCTAAGAGAAATTTTAGCCTGACGGCAGACAATTTAATTCAAAAAATCCAAAACACCTTTGAAAAACAATATTCCGAAGTTTTATATTCGATTTGGTCGAGTCAGAATCTGCATCAATTTATGAATTTACAGCCTTTTGGGCATTTTTATATATTTGAAACTGAGAAAGATATATTAGAGTCAACATTTTATTTATTGAAGGAGAACAATATAAACGTATTTATAAAACCTAACAAAGACATCATCGAAAAATATATTGCAGAAAGTAAAAATCCAGTGATTATCAAACAAATCATAAGTCGTTCTCCATTAGATAAATCCCAAATAATGGCAACTCCAACCATTGAGAAAATCCTTGTTGATATTTTTTGTGATAGGGATATTTTCTATTTCTATCAGGGAAATGAACTGAAAAATATTTTTATAAATACTTTTAGGAATTATCATATTGATTATTCAAAGTTGTTGAATTATGCAGACCGGCGAAAACAAAAGGCCAAAATCCTACATTATTTGAAAGAAAACATAATCGACTCAAAATCACCTTTATTGCTATGATATTACCTGAAACGTTCTCGGCGGAATGGATTACCGGATTTAAGGAATCTAAAGAATTTAATAGAATGAATCCACCGGTATTTGAAAAAATGATATTTGCACTCAGTTTCTTGGAGAGCCTCACCGAAACCGGATTAGAGTTTATTTTTAAAGGAGGGACATCTCTTGTTTTGTTACTTGAAAATTTTCAACGATTCTCCACTGATATTGACATAATTACAAGTCAATCGCATCAAGATTTGGTAAATGCATTAACAGCATTAGTTGCGACTTCACATTTTAAAAGCTTTGATTTAGACGAAAGAAGAAGCAAGTTGGGTAATATTCCAAAAGCACATTATATTGTTAAGTATAACTCTGTATTTCAGATAGATGGTCAAATAATTTTGGATGTAGTATTTGAAGAGAACCCATATCCTTGTTTGGTAAAATCCGAAATAAAAAGTCGGTGGCTAAAAACGGTCGAACCCTATAACTATGTGCTCACTCCCGATATAAACTCTATTCTCGGCGATAAGCTTACCGCATTTGCCCCAAATACTATAGGTGTGCCCTACTATAGAAATGGCTCATCTATGAACACAGAAATCATCAAACAACTATTCGATATTAGCAATTTAATTAACCATATTTCAAATATTGAAACAGCTTACAATTCGTTTATAAAAACTTATCATAATCAACTGAAATACAGAAATTTGAACCTTTCATTAGAAGCGATTTATCAAGACATATTTGAAACCTCTTTACTGATAGCTAAAAGAGAACGGAATAAAAATATCAAGGATAAATCACTTTATTCGGACCTCCAAAATGGGATAATTAGTTTTAACCAATTTTTATCAAATGGAAGTTTCAGAATTGAAAATGCCATAACAGCCTCAGCTAAAGTTACCTATTTTTCAACAATTCTAAGATCCAAACGGCTTGATGATTTTCAGGTCTTCAATCCAATGGCTCCGATTTTTGAAATAAAAAACATCAACTTTAATTTTTTGAACCGTTTACGAAGAACAAATTTAGAAGCCTTTTTTTATTGGCAAAAAACCTTGGAATTACTCAATATCGATTAATCAATTTCGCTGTAACTATGTGCCTATGCATTGAAATTTTTTCTCGCGAAGTTGTAATCGCGAAGAAATATTTTTTATTTTTGACGCAACCATTACAACCCTTTGTACATTAATAGAATATGCCCCAACACAACACCATTCGGCAAGTTTATAGCTCCACCCTCTCAGTCACGGGAAGTTGGTCACAACCCATATCCACCAGCGAATTTCTCGTCAAAGTGGATGAAACCTACTGAGTGATGAGATTTCTCCCATAATGATTCTATCAATCATTTCTTCTGAAGGAAGTGCGACCTGACAGCTTTGAGATTTCTCCCCCGATGGTGATCGAAATGACGCTGGCATTCATTGCGGTAAGGGAGGTGAGGAGGCGGGGAGAAATCTCATCACCCACAAAACGATTTGATTTATTGGAGTGATTCAAAGGAAGTATATGGTAAGTTCAGCGGATTTCTCTCACGAGTTGTTGGAATTTGTTTGGGAAGACCAAATGGTTGATAGTAAGGTACAAAATCCCAAATATTTGTTGAGATAGATTTTTTGAAACAAACTTGACTTAAAAACTCATTATACCTTTTGGTATAATACCTTTTGGTATAATACCTTTTGGTATAAAATATTCTTATCTTTGCTCTCGAATTCAAATTCATTTATTCTATGAAACCAACCCCCTTCAATTACGGCAAAACCATTAGCAATCAATCATTTACTAACAGAAAGAAAGAGTTGTTAATTTTAGAAAACAATTTGCTAAACGGCATAAATACGATGATAATTTCACCAAGACGATGGGGAAAATCGTCATTAGTTGAAAAAGCATTGCAAGAAATAAGCTTAAAAAACAAAAAAGTAAAAGTGGTGAAAATCGACTTGTTTTCGGTAAATGACGAGCAAAGTTTTTTAGAATTATTTGCTAAGGAAGTCATTAAATCGGCCTCAACAAAATGGCAGGAATGGATGGAGTACGCTAAAAATATTTTCAAAGTGTTAATCCCAAAAATTAGCTTTGGAATTGACCCACAAAACGATTTCAGTTTGAGTTTCGACATAGCTGATTTAAAGAAAAACAAGCAAGAAATTTTGAATCTTCCGGAAATCTTAGGAGAAACCAATGGCTTCAAGTTTATTATTGCCATTGACGAATTTCAAAATATCGCCGGCTACCCTGACTTTGAAAGCTTAGAGAAATTGATGCGTTCTGTTTGGCAAAAACAACAATTTGTTACCTATTGCCTTTATGGGAGCAAAAGGCACATGATGCTCGATATTTTCAATAATTCATCAAAGCCTTTTTACAAATTCGGAGACATCATCATGCTCCAAAAGATTGAGCGCACAGAATGGGTTAGTTTTATCGTTAAAAAATTTGCAGAGTTTGGTCTCACAATTTCGAAAATAAATGCCGGTATGATTGCCGACTTGATGAAGAATCATCCGTGGTATGTACAGCAATTTTCACATTATACTTTTAGAAGAACGGAAACAGAAGCAACAGCCGAAATAATTGATGAAGCTCTTAATGAAATAATTACTACAAATTCGCCCCTATTCGTGATGGAATACGAAAACTTAAGTACAACTCAATTAAATTTACTTGAGGCAATTATTAATGGAGAAACACAACTTATGAGCACCGAAACAATGATGCGTTATAAACTCGGCACGCCACGAAACATCGCTAAAAACAAGATTAGTTTAATAAATCGAGATATTATCGATGAGTCTAATGGAATAATCGAATTTTTAGATCCTGTATTTGAGATTTGGTTTAAGAGTCTGGTAAGCAATAAATAGATAACAAACTACCTCCATAAAAAACTTGAAAAAGTATAGAGAATTATCTATATTTTTATGCACTTAAATCAAGCACAACATTTTATAATTTCAAAGTAAAGATTATGATAGATTTTACCTTAACAGACAAGCAGTTAGAGATTCAGGCGAAATATCGCGATTTCACCAAGAGATGGATAACACCAAATGCTCTTAAATTTGATGAGTTGGCTGAGTTTCCTTGGCCTGTAGTGAAAGCCGCCTACGAAGAAGGCATAATGAATGGTCCACTTCCCACACAATTTGGCGGAAACGGATATTCGTTGATTGAAGGTGCAATTGCCGCCGAAGAATTGGGTGCTGGTTGCATCGGTATCGGCATCGGCATCGAAGCCAACACTCTGGCACTCACACCATTGCTCTTAGTAGCTAACGAGTGGCAACAGAAAGAATTTTACGGTAGAATCCATGAAGAAAAAGGAGTTGCAGCTTACGCTTTGACCGAGCCGAATGCCGGTAGTGATGTGCAAGGTATCAAATCTACTGCTATCAAGCATGGCGACAAATACATTCTCAACGGACATAAACGCTTCATTACCAACGCAGAAGTTTCAACATTTATGACCGTTTTTGCCCTCACCGACCCTGAAAGAGGTTCGCGCTCTTTATCGGCTTTTATTGTTCCAACCAATTCTCCGGGAGTTGAAATTAAACCTCATTTGATGAAAATGGGACAAAGAGCTTCCGTTCAAAACGAAATCATTTTCCACGATGTGGAAGTACCTGCCACTCACCTCTTAGGCCGCGAAGGCGAAGGATTCCTGATTGCTATGAAAACTTTCGATCGCACCCGAAACGGTGTTGGAGCTTTAGCGCTTGGAGCTGCCCGCACAGCTTACGAAACTGCAAGAGATTGGGCAAAAAACCGCATACAGTTCGGAAAACCAATTGCCGCACAACAAGCTATTGCGTTTATGCTTGCCGATATTGACGTTTTAATTGAAACGTCAAGATTGTTAGTTTACCGCTCGGCTCATGCATACGATGCCGGCTTAAAAGAAGCTTCGAAACTTTCGGCTATGGCAAAACTTTACGCTTCCGATTCAGCTATGAAAGTAGCTACCGATGCCGTTCAGATTATGGGCGGTGATGGTTATAGTCGCGATTTTATGGTCGAAAAAATCATGCGCGATGTGAAGTTGAATCAAATTTACGAAGGCACAAATCAAGTGCAGCGTGTAGTGATTTCGAAGAGCATTTTGAAATAACACAAAAATTAATACAGAAAAAGGCGGAAGATTTTCCGCCTTTTTTATTATTCTAAAATTGATTTCTAAGCCTTTAACGATTTTATCAGCTCAGGAAGAACCTGAAAAGCATCGCCAACAATACCATAATCAGCCACCTCGAAAATGGGTGCATCTTTATCTTTATTGATAGCGACAATGCACTTTGAGGAGCTAATTCCGCCAACATGCTGAATAGCGCCTGAAATTCCAACCGC
>JAFGWF010000187.1 GCA_016937295.1 Bacteroidales bacterium | reverse complement strand
TATGAATCGATGGTTTTTGAGCGGTTTCCAAATCGGATATTAATCACAGAAACCGATCGGGATATTTTTCCGCATCCTGACAGAAATCAGATTAGTATTGTTCCTAATGGTGTTGATTTAGAATATTTTAAGCCGAATCAAAGTCTTAAAACTCACGATATTATTTTTGCAGGAAACATGAACTATCCTCCCAATGTGGATGCTGTTTTGTTTTTGCTCAACGACATTATGCCCATTGTTTGGAAAAGAAAGCCACAGACAAAAGTACTGATTGCCGGCGCCAATCCTGCTGCTTCAATTCGTCAAAAAGCGTCCGATTTGGTCGAAATTACCGGTTGGGTCGATGATATTTCCGAAGCTTACAGCAGTGCACGCATTTTTGTGGCGCCTATGCGAATAGGTACAGGTTTGCAAAATAAACTCTTAGAAGCGATGGCTTCCGGCCTTCCTTGCATCACTTCTCCTTTGGCTTTTCGACCCCTGAAGGCAACGAAAAACATCGATGTTTTAGTGGCTGAAACAGCAGATGATTATGCCAATTTGATTGTTGAACTTATTGATAATCATATTTTTTGGGAAATTTGCAGTTTGCAGGGACGCAAATTTGTTGAGAAGAATTACAGTTGGAAAACCGTTGGCAATCAATTGAATGATTTGTTCACATCTTCAGTGTAATTCAGCTTTTATTTTAGGCATCGGATTCTTTTTTTTATGACCAATTGCACATTTTTTCCATTTCTCAACCGCAATATTTTCCTAATTTCGCCATTCCAATACAAACCCAAAACAACTAACTATGAGCGAATTTATATACGGACCGACCTTTCCGTTAGGAAAAGACCAAACTGAATACAGACTTCTTACTAAAGAATTTGTAAAAATCGTGGAATTTGAAGGAAGAAAAATTCTTAAAGTGGATCCAAAAGGCTTGGAATTATTAACTCAAGAGGCACTTCACGATGTGAATTTCTATTTCAGACCTTCACATACCAAAATGCTTCAAAATATTCTTGAAGACCCGGAAGCTACGGATAATGATTTGTTTGTGGCTTACACGTTAATCAAAAATGCTGTTGTTTCGGCTGAAGGGCAGCTTCCAAGTTGTCAGGATACAGGTACGGCAGTGGTGATGGCAAAAAAAGGCGAAGATATTTACACCGGAGCCGATGATGTAGAATGGATTTCCAAGGGAATTTATAATACCTATCAACATGACAATTTGCGGTATTCGCAAGTGATTCCCTTCACCATGACTAAGGAAAAAAACTCAGGAACAAATTTGCCTGCCCAAATTGATATTTCTGCGGTTCGCGGAAACGAATACAGCTTTTTGTTTTTAGCAAAGGGCGGTGGATCGGCCAACAAAACTTTTTTATATCAAATGACCAAAGCATTGCTTACCGACGAGAATTTGGAGAAATTTTTCAGAGATAGGCTTTTCGATTTGGGAACGGCTGCTTGTCCACCGTATCATATTGCCTTTGTAATAGGAGGAACGTCAGCCGAGATGACCCTCAAGACTGTAAAACTTGCCTCTGCCGGCTATTTAGACCATTTGCCTACTGAAGGCGGCGAAGACGGTCATGCGTTTCGCGATTTGGAATGGGAAAAGCGGGTGCTGAAAATCAGTCAGGAAATAGGAGTAGGGGCGCAGTTTGGCGGTAAATATTTTGCTCACGACATTCGGGTTATTCGTATGTCGCGACATGCAGCTTCCAATCCTGTGGGGTTGGGCGTCAGTTGCAGTGCCGACCGCAACATAAAAGCGAAAATAAATGCCGATGGAATATGGCTTGAAGCTTTGGATAAGAATCCGGAGAAATATCTACCCGCAAAACCACCACATCTTGAAAAACCTGTTGAAGTGGATTTGGATCAACCGATGGAAGATGTGCTGAAGATTCTTACTCAATATCCGGTGAAAACCCGCCTGAGTCTGACAGGTACGCTGATTGTGGCTCGCGATATGGCTCACGCAAAAATCAAAGAGATAATCGACAGTGGACAACCCATGCCGGAATATTTTAAAAACCATCCGATTTACTATGCCGGACCGGCAAAAACGCCGCAAGGAATGCCTTCGGGAAGTTTTGGCCCGACTACAGCAGGCCGCATGGATCCTTATGTGGGCTTATTCCAGTCGATGGGAGGCAGCATGATAATGTTGGCAAAAGGAAACCGGAGTGCGCAAGTGAAAGAAGCCTGTCAGAAGTACGGAGGCTTCTACCTTGGCTCCATCGGTGGGCCAGCAGCAATTCTCGCCAAAGAAAATATTCTTAGCATCGAAGTGATTGACTTCCCTGAAATGGGCATGGAAGCCGTGCGCAAAATCAAAGTGAAAAATTTCCCTGCCTTTATCATTACCGACGACAAAGGCAACGACTTCTTTGAGATGTTAGGGAAATAGAGGATATGACGAAAGTTTTATAATTGCAATCCCTTGAAAACGAGCTGTTTTTGAGGGGTTGTATTTTTATCCCACTCCCCCGAACTTTACAACGGCAATATCAGCCGAATGGTAACGGCACTTTATGCGG
>JAFGWF010000186.1 GCA_016937295.1 Bacteroidales bacterium | reverse complement strand
TAATATTAATTCACCGTTAAATCTAAGGATAATTTGACAGGGTGTCCCAATCGAAAACCTGTTCGTCTATAAATTCTGGCATTTTGTGATACAAATACTTTTCTTTCACTTTTTGGCAAATTCCATTATCAGGTTTAGGTCTTATACAGCATGAAGGAATAGGTTTCAGGGCAGGGGAGGCAGACCTCCCGGGCCGCCGCCACATTAATGGCTAACAAAATTTAGGAGCTCAATGGTTTCTGTGTCTTTAAAGCGGAAAAGCCCTGTTCTATTCTGGTTGTTTTCGACAATTTCAGCAAATTCCTTCCGAAGCTTTTTTGGTACTAAAATATTGATTTGATTGAAGTAGCGATAGGTCGAGTCGTTACGTTTTTCGAGGGTTGATTCCTGCTCCGGTCCGCTGCCAAGATACAGACTGCTTTCAGTTCGCAGTTGAAATTGGTAGTCTATCGGAGCTTTTTCCTTGGAAATCACTTTTACGAGCTTATATTGCTTGTTGCTGCCGTCCATTGGAGGATTGGTAAGCGTTGTTTCAATCACTTTTAGCTTATAAAAATATCCCCATTGAAAATCAAAGCCTTCCACAAAATCTACTGCCGGATGGTTGGTTTTTAAGGTCAATAACTTAAAAAATGCCCCATAGCTCAACTGCTTGTAAGGCTCAATGTCAATGACGATTTTTTTGGAAATGTCTTTTTGTGTAAAGGCTAAAGTGCTGAAAATTAATAAATAGACTAAGAGATGTTTCATAAACAGTTGTTTGATGTTTTATACGTTAAGGTCGTCCAGATTGCATTAGTAAGGAAATCGTCAATAAAAAATAATGTTGCATAGTAGGAAAAAATATTTTCATGTATAGCTCTTTTCATTTTTTAATATTTATCTATCAATTTGATTTTCAGTCGTATTATGCTGGTCGCAATCTTTCATTTAGTGTTTTAAGGATTACTGTTCTATTTTGGAAGAAAATATGGGTTGTCATCATTTTTTATTCAACAACTATATTATACGTGCCGGACAGTACGATTTTTTGCAAAGGTTCTTTTCCTGATATTTCGATGTAATTATCTGATTTTCTTCCGGTTTTTACCTTAAATTTCTCAAAATATAAATTTCCGTTTTTTTCTTCTTTAAATTTCAATACATAGTTTTCGCTTTCGGCTGAAATGATGGCTGTTTCAGGAACTGACAATGCCGAATCGAGGGAAGTGAGTATTTCGCCTTCCACAAATTGATTGTTAATTAACTGAATATCAGAAATGTTGTCGATGGTTGCAAAACATTCAACTGCTTTTGAATCTGGCATTATGGTCTTTCCGATTGCAGTTATTGTGGCTTGGTGTTTTTGAGTTTTATTTCCGTTTAAATAAAAACTGATTTTCTGACCAATTTTGATTTTTTGAATATCTTTCTCGAAAATATGTAATTTGAGTTGAAATGTACTGTTGTCGATAACTTCTGCAATAATCTGCTGATCGCCAATATGTTGACCAATAGATGTGTGGATGGTTGCGACAAATCCATCCAAAGGCGATTTAAGGGGAAACGAAGCGTAGAATTCGCCTTTTTCGATTCTTGAAACACCAAGTCCGATAGTTTCAAGTTTGGTTTTTAAAGCCATATTATTGGCATTTTCAGCAAGATAGGCGCTTTCAATCGTGTGAAAATCTTTAATAGTGCCAATATTTTCTTTGTGTAATTCCTTTGCTCTTAGGTAGTCGCTTTTTAGTTTGGAAAGAAGTGCAGAGGATTGTGAATAATCTTTTTGTAAGTCGATTAACCAATGTCCTGAAACTTCAAAAAGCACCGTATTTTTGGTGATTATCTGTGCAGGCCTGCAAGAAATATTTTTGATTATTCCGGGAATTGGTAGGCTAATATGGGCTTGTCCATCCGGCGAAGGAATTATTGTCCCTCTAAAATAAACCTTGTCGTAAAAATGGTGAAATGAGGAGACTCCAATCTGCATTTCTTCCGACTGAAATTGCTCTTTCGATATTTCGATAAGGTCGGAACTGATTTCGGCTCTTTTGTCGATATCATTCGTACAAGATAAGGTTAACATAGTTAAAACTAATGCTATACTTGTTTTCGTTTTCATAGTTATTCTGTTTTTTTTGAAAAATATTTTATTTCCATGGCTGTTTGGTTAAACATCAATAGATTTTCCAATTGTTCTAATTGAATCAGAGTAGCTGTTTCATAGCTGCTCACAAATTGAAAGAAATTAATTTCTCCCAATTCAAAAGATTTTAAGGCCGTTTGCAATATTTCGTCCATCAAAGGCTTGCCCGAAGTTTTGTAATTGTCAAGCAAGGTTTTATATTTTAAATGTTCGCTTAACAATAGGTCTAATTGATATTTTATGAGGTTTTTTTCGCTTTCGATAGATAGTTGTTTGGCGCTTGCCGAAAGTATTGCCGCGTTGACTTTTGCCTTAGAGCTGCCATATAACAAAGGCAAAGCCACCCCAACTTGAAAACCGTGATAATAGGCGCTGTTTTGATAACGGTTATGTCCGATAAAATAATTAAGATTAAAATCGGGAAGCATTTTGTTTTTTTCGATTTGAATGAGGGAATTAAAATAATCATACTCATTTTGCAACAAATAAAAAGCCGGTAGCGAATCCGGTCGTTCAATAATGTCATTCAAGGGTTCCATTGTGGATGAAATGTAAAAGTCTCTTTGATAATTCATTAGCGCTTTGAGTCGTTTATAAGCATTCGTTGCATCCGTCTTTAATGCGTTCAGCGAGAGGTATATTTGATTTTTTTTGGCCTTAATGTTCATTACTTCAAGCTTGCTGAGGTCACCTTTTTCTGCTCTTTTTTCGGAGTTGAAAAGCAAAACGGAGTAGAGGCTGTCGAGCGTTTGATAGAGATTTTGCTTGTTTAATAGGGCTTGATAATTAAAAAACGCCAAGGAAATATCTTGAATCAATGCGTTTTTTTGATTTTCGGAATAGGCTTTCGCTATTTTTACCTGTATTTGTAAAGCGTTTCGTTCAGCAGTATAGAATGTTGGGAAACTAAAACTTTGTTCGATACCCCAAACATTCAAAGGATAGCCATTTTCGGCAATATTGTTTTGATCAGAACCATAGCTGATTAGGGTTTTTTCAGGTTCAAAGCTTGTCTTTATTAATACTTCCTTTTCTTCTATATTCAGTTGATTAGCAGAAATTTGAGTATTGTATCGTAATGCAGTATCAATTACATTATTTAAATCCATCTTCGAGTTTTGAGCAAAAGAGGGTATCGCCGAAACAACCATAAAAAGGGTTATAAAAAACGATTTGGAACGGATAAAGCGCAATGGAAAAAGCTTAATTCTTTTAACATTATAAAAAATCTCATAAAGTAGGGGTAAGGCAATCATAGTGAGCATAGTAGAAGTCACCAGTCCGCCAATTACTACAGTAGCAAGTGGCCTCTGGACTTCGGCGCCGGCACCGGTCGATAATGCCATTGGAAGAAATCCCATGGCTGCAGCACCTGCAGTTAGCAAAACAGGTCGTAAACGGTTTTTTGTTCCAGTCAAAATTAATTCTCGCATAGTTGTTATTCCTTGATGATGTAATTCTTTTAAATGCTCAATCAGAACGATACCGTTAAGAACCGCAATACCAAAAAGTGCAATAAATCCAATACCTGCCGAAACGCTAAATGGCATGCCTCTTATCCACAATAACAATACGCCTCCCACGGTGGCTAATGGTATGGCCGAAAAAATCATTATCGCATCTTTAAAGGATTTGAATGCAAAGTGAAGAAAGATGAAAATCAATAATAATGCTACCGGAACTGCAAACATCAAGCGATTTGTAGCGTTTTGAAGATTTTCAAATTGTCCTCCATATTGGATGTAATTGCCCGCCTTAAGCTTGATGTTTTTATCAATTTTTTGCTGAATATCCACTATTACCGATTGGAGGTCACGGTTGCGAACATTCACACTTACAACAACCCTTCGATGGGCGTTATCGTGCGAAATTTTAGCCGGACCTTGCGAATACTCAATCTCGGCCAATTCGCTAAATGGTATCATAAGTCCTGAGGAAATAGGCACTTGCATCTGACGAATATCTTCAATATCCGTTCGATATTGCTTGTCAAGACGCATCACTAAGTCGAAGCGTTTTTCTCCTTCAAATATTACTCCTGCTTTTTTTCCACCAAAAGCCGCTGACAGATATGTGTTAAGTGTGGCGATATCTACGCCGTAATAAGCAATTTTTCTCCTATCATAATTCACTTTTATTTGAGGTAAACCTGCTGTTTTTTCCATTATGATGTCGCTGGCTCCCGGAACATCGGCAATAAGATTCTTTATTTCGGTTGCTTTTTGGTTGATGTAATCAAGGTCTTCACCGAAGATTTTTATTGCTATGTCGGATCGCACTCCGGTAATTAACTCATTGAAGCGCATTTCGATAGGTTGTGTAAACTCGTATTCTACTCCCGGAATGATAGACAACTTTTCTTTGAATTTATCGGCAAGCTCTTCCTTACTATTCGCCTCTTTCCAATGATTCTTTGGCTTTAGTTTGATTATCATATCAATTTCTTCCATCGACATAGGATCTGTGGGAACTTCGGCGGCGCCAATTCGCGATACTATTTGATCCACTTCATTGGGAAACTCCTTTATTAAAATATTTTCCATTTTGGTAGTCATTTCCACTGTTTTTGATAGTGAGGTGCCTGTTTTAAGAACGGGTTGAATTACGAAATCGCCTTCATCGAGTGTTGGCACAAATTCGCCACCTATGCGCGTAAAAATAAATCCTGTAAATATCAATGATAATATAGCCGCCCCGAGTACAGTTCGCTTATGATTGCACGACCACCTAATCACTGGAAAATAGGATTTTTGTATTTTATCCATAATCCAATCGGCTACAGTTGGTTTTTGGGTTTTTCTTGGTTTCAGAAATAGGGAAGAAGCAACCGGTAACCAGGTAAGCCCAAATATCATTGCTCCAATAATGGCAAAAGAAAAAGATAAGGCCATCGGGTGAAACATCTTACCTTCAACGCCACTCAACGACAAGATGGGGATAAATACAATCAGAATTATGATTTGACCAAAAATGGCGGATTGCATCATCTTCGACGCGCCCGAAATGGAAATATTGTCCATTAAGGCCTGTCGTTCTTCACCATTAACTGCCAGAATATCTGTTTTTTGAACTCCCATTCGTATAACGATAAATTCAACTATGATTACGGCGCCATCAATGATAATCCCGAAATCGAGTGCACCAAGACTCATCAAATTGGCATCAATTCCAAAAATATACATCATGCCAATTGTAAATAATAATGCTAAGGGAATTATAGAAACTATAACCAACGCCGAACGAATATTTCCTAAAAGCAATACCACAATAAAAAGCACAATTATGGCACCCAAAATCAAGTTTTCGACTACAGTGAACGATGTTTTGGCTATTAGCTCGCTTCGTTCAAGTATTGGATTGATAAAGACACCTTCAGGTAAGTTTTTTTGAATTTCGGCTACTCGGGCTTTCACTTCGTTGATGACAACTTTTGAATTGGCATTTTTCAACATCATTATCTGACCAAGCACTGTTTCTCCATTGCCATTTGCAGTGATTGCTCCAAAACGATTTGCAGAACCATATTTAACAATTGCAATGTCTTTTATAAGAATTGGTGTCTCCGATTCGTTTTTAACTACAATGTTTTCAATGTCTTCTAAAGACCTCGCCTGCCCATCGCCTCGGATAAAATAGCTTTGATTTGTTTTCTCAATATAAGAGCCTCCCGAAATGCTGTTATTATTTTCGAGTGCAGCAAAAATATCCATCAAACTAATGCCCATACTCTTTATCCTTTCCGGGATTATGGCCACTTCATATTGCTTTAAATATCCGCCCCAACTGTTTATCTCTACAACGCCATTTATGCCCGATAGTCGTCTTTTAATAATCCAATCTTGAATGGTGCGCAATTCCATAGCGCTGTATTTATCTCTAAATTCGGGCTTTACATCTACAATGTACTGGTAGATTTCTCCCAAGCCAGTAGTAATTGGCCCCATTTCAGGTGCTCCGTAAGACTCCGGTATGTTGGCCGTTGCCGTTTCAATTTTTTCGGCAATAAGTTGACGAGGGAGATAGGTGCCTAACCGTTCCTCAAAAACTACGGTGACTACTGAAATACCAAATTTTGAAATCGACCGTATTTCTTTCACCCCCGGCAAATTTGCCATCTCCATCTCAACCGGTGTGGTTATAAATTGCTCAATTTCTTGAGTCGATAAACTTCCTGATGTGGTTATTACCTGAATTTGGTTATTCGTAATATCCGGCACGGCTCCAACGGGAATGTGAAGGGCCGCATAAATTCCAAAGGTAGCAATGGTAAGTGTAAAAAGTATTACTATCAACTTATTCTTTACACTAAAATCTATTATTCTTTCTAACATGGCTTGCAAATATTCGTTATTCTTTTTTGTTCGCTAAACCCATCTAATTTTCAAGCACACATTATAACTTGTTTAAAACTAATTGATTGAAATTAAAATTGTATTGCTTGATTCCATCTTTAAATTTAATACAACTCTTTGATTTTGTATTTCGATGAGGGCGGAAATATCTTTTTGCATCGTAAAGCAAAGTGGTGTCTATTTTGCTGAAACCACTTTGTCCTCCGTTTCCGTCAGACTCAAAAGAATAAACCTTAAGCGCAAAAATACTTAAAAATGTGGGCTTGATAACTAATTTTTTTGAGAGGAGAAAACGAACCAACATTATTTTGGAGCATACAAAAAGGCTGTTCATAAGAACCAATTTTCAATCTTGCATTGCTAAGTAGTTGAAAATATGCGTTTGGTCTTTGTGAACAGCCTCTTAAAAAAAAATCCGTCCTAAGTTTTAGTTTGCTAAGGATTTGAGGGTTTTGTCAAGAAGGCGAACTCTGGCTTCCATTTGTTCGATTTTCTTGTTACCGGCATCAATCTTTTCTTGAAATTCAGCTTTCAGAACGTTAGCATTCTTCGAGTTGGCAAAGAAACCAATATTGTTTTCCCACGTGCCAATTTCGCTTCGGATTTTATCAATCATAAACCGTATCGACCCGATTTCTTTCTGAATTATTTCACGAGATTCATTTTTACTGTCTCTATCGGATGTCGAACGCTCTTGAATTCGAGACAGTTCAATATCCACGGCCGAAAGCCCAATTTCGTTGAGTTTTTCATCAACAGCATGTCGGTAATCCCGATTTATCTTATCTTTCAGATTGAAAGGCACTTGTCCAATTTCTAACCATTTCTTTTGCAAATCCTTCATTTCATTCAATGCTGCATCCTTATCAGCACTAAACTCCTTAGTTTTAATGGTTTCGATTAGAGCTCTTTTGGCATCAAGGTTTTCTTTTTCACTGTCTTTTAGCGACTTGAAAAATGCTTCCTTATTATTGAAGAATGCGTCACAGGCTGATCTAAATCGCCTCCAAATTTTTTCGGAATGTTTATAAGGCACCGGACCAATTTTCTTCCAATCTTGCTGGAGTTTTTTCAACTCACGAGTCGTTTTATTCCAATCATCGCTGTTTTGAAGAGCCTCCGCTGTTTTGCAAAGATCTAATTTTGCATTGTAGTTCTCGTTTTGCTCTTCGTTTAATGTGTTGAAATATTGCCTTTTAAGTTTGAAAAAGCTCGAAAAACATCCTTTAAAAGTTTTCCAAATCTCATCGTTTTGAGCTTTTGGTGCAGGACCGATTTTCCTCCATTCTTCCATCAACATATCCATTTCACGCGACTTCTGATTCCATTCGTTGATAGAATTGTACTCCGTGCTGCTTATCAATTCCGCTTTCTCAACTAATTCACGTTTGAGAATCAAATTATTGTTTTGCTCTTCCGCCAAATTATGATAATATTCTCTGCGGCGCTGATTTACCTTCTCAGAAGCTGCCTTGAATCGTTCCCAAATTTCTTCGCTTTTGTCGTGTGGCACAGGTCCTATTTCTTTCCACTGTCGGTGATATTCCTGTAGTAGCTTGAAGGATTTTGTGAAAGATTTTTCTAAAAGCAACTCTTCGGCTTTTTCGGCTAATTCAATCTTCGCTTCTAAATTCTTCTTAAATCCTATATCTCTTAACTCTCTGTCAATCTGTACTTTCTCGAAGAATTTGTCCACAAGGAAATTATAGCTCATCCATAGATTACTGGCTTCACTCTTTGGAACCATGCCAATATTCCTCCATTTATCTTGGAGGTTTTTAAACTCATCGTAGATTTTCTTCAGGGATTCTTCGGAGTCAATCAAAAGTCGCAAATCTTCAAGAATAGCTTGCTTTTGAACTAAATTTTCTTGCTTTAGCAGTTCTTGCGCTTCGTTATAATCCTGACGCTTTTGCTTGTAAACTTTGAAGCTTTGGTTAAAGCGTGACGATAACCCGCCGTCTTCAAATTTATATTCGGCATCTTCCGGATTGGCAGCTATAAAGTCTTTGCGATGTTGCTCCCTAAATTCCTTAAATTTTGTTTGATAGGCTAAATTCGTTTTTAGCACTTTGTTTTTTATGGAAGCAATATTTTCAGCTTTTACCAAATTCTCCATCAATTCGACCAACTGTTCCAAATCCAGTTCCTCGTAAACGGTAACATCCTCTTCTTCATGTTCTTCGGTGCTTTCTTCGTGGTCATCTTCCGAAACATCATCCGCCATTTTATCAATGTCTTCATGTTCCTTCTCGAATTTTTCCACATCCGCTTTCACCTTTTTGTGCTTTTCTTGATCATCGTCTGTTAGCTCTATGCTTTTTTCTGCTGCTGTCGAAGTGGTAGATTCCGATTCGGTCTGTTGCGCTTCTTCCTCAATTGCTTTTTCGGTTTCCACAATTTCTTCAACAGTTTCCGAAACGTCAGCAGTTTCCACAATTTCTTCAAC
>JAFGWF010000185.1 GCA_016937295.1 Bacteroidales bacterium | reverse complement strand
TCAAATTTCCGCCATGTTGCTGCGTAAGGGCTAAAACCCAGCCAGTGTCGTTGCAGAAAATTTGACGACCTCCACCACCCCAACCTCGCATTCCTCCGGCAAATTCTAAACTGTCCGTTTGAAACACTCGCTTCCAAGTTTTGCAACTATCATCCGTTGAGAAGATTGAGCCGGGAGTCTGAATGCCTGCAAAAAGTCGCCCCGTAGGCGAATAGGTAAGGTCGTCAGCCGCCCCTCCATAAAGCCCCATATTAATTCGCTCCCCCACCGTAGCTTGCGCCAATGCATTAAAATTGGATAGAAATAAGAGTAATACAGTTAGAAAAATCACGGTAAAAATTTCTCGGATTTTTGAGCCTAAAATGTCCATTTGGATTAGTCTTGCTTGTGTAGAAATGTTGTTCATTGCATTAACTTTAAAATTCAACGCAAATATTTGCTTCAAATCATTCCTAAACTATGCGAAAAAATATCAATTGAATAGGTAAATTACCTTTTATAAAAAAAAACCTCTCTTAGAATTAAGGGAGGTTTTTTAATGGCTTGGAATTGAGCTTATTTCAGAACAATTTTTTTAGATAATTTCATTCCATTTCCTGACAAAACAATCATGTAAGCTCCTTTAGGCAAATGAGACAAATCAATAACTGTATTTTGTTGATTTTCAGTATTCATAGATTTCACTTCTCTACCTTGAGCATCAACAACTTGAACAAATATATCATGCTTTTCAAATGGAGTAATCAGATTAAAAATTCCGGTTGACGGGTTTGGAAACAAAAGAATGCTATTGGTATTTAAGGACTGAGAATATCCTACGGATGAATTAGAATAACCTAAATCGATGGTAACGGTCCAGTCGTCCGGCGTGGCATCGTTCCAAATTCCTTCCAAAGCATAACCCATGGCATATTGTGTTGGATGCACTTTTAACATCTGAATAACTGCCTGTGTTTGTGGCGTAGGAGTTCCTTCATTTCCTTCGTAATGTGCTATAAATGTTTCTGTTACTGCTGGAACTACCATTGACGCTGTAACGGAATCAAGGGAATATGGAGGCGATGTTAGGATATAATTCACCAAAATAGGCAAACCGGATTCGATATAATTTCTGGCGTAAGTTTGAAAAGGAAGCCCGTTGGTGTTGAAATCTATCACCGTTACACGTTTTCCATCGATAATTAAGTTGGTATCTGTATCTAAGGTCATAACGCGATAAGGACAAGGATAAGTAACTAAAGATCCGGTTTCTACATCAAAGATTTGACTTCCGGTGCTAGTCGTTTTTGCGATAATATCCTGAGCATGATAATGTCCGGTAAACATTACCTTAAGTCCGGCATTTGCAAGCTGCGAAGAAATGGTATCCCAATCCTCAATAATGTACTCCGAAAACATAGATTTTTGACCTAAATAGTGCTCTAAAAGATTATGATGTTCGATACCAATGATTACTTTACCATGGTTTTTGGCGTAATCGATTCTATCAAGTGCCCACTGTAAAACTTGTGGTTTAAAACCTCCGGCGGTTTCAGGATGTCCGATGGAGTAGTTGGAATCATAGTGGCAAACATCTAAGGCCAAAATTTGCAATCCGGCGATAGGTTCAACGACATAAGAAAGCGAAGCGGTATCCAAAATGGTTGCTTGTCCAAAGCCGTGGCTCTGAAATAAACTACGAAATTGAGCCGGAGTAGTACCTTGAACAGGAGTCATGGAAGCACCATCGAACGACACTGCATGTGGGTTGTTTACATCGTGATTTCCTGGCACAACAACCACCTCTGTACCTGCATTTTCCAACTCCTGAAACATAGCAGCAAGAGTTTGCATACTCAGATATTCGCCATCTTTGGTGAGGTCGCCGGCAACCAATAAAATATCTAAGTTTAAGGTTTTTAGACTGTCAATCACCGAGCGAGCGATGGCGTGACTTTCTTTTAGTAGCTTTCGGTCATAAGCTAAATACTGCTGAAAAGCAGGTCCGTCATTAATTATCAACGTGCTGTCGAAAAGGTGAATATCGGCAACAACTCCAATTTTAATGTCTTGAACACCAAGTTGGGCATTCAGATTAACACTTAAAAACGATAAAACCATTCCGAAAAGGATGGCACTGAAAGTAAAATTTTTCATATTATAAAAGTTTAGTTAATAAATTATTTATCAATCACTTACAAATCAACATTTGCTGATATTTAAGCACGTAAAAGTAGATTTACCCTATTTAAGAAATGTGTTTTATTTATCAATTTTGTGTTATTTGATTTAACCTCAAACTTGAAATTCTAAGCAAAAAAAAATCCCTGACTTTTTTGAGGATATACCCAAAATAAGTCAGGGAAGGTTGCGGAAAGTTCAATAATATGTAACTTTCCATTTGAGGATAGATTGAATTTTACAACCTAATTAAAAATAATATTCTGCTTTTTGGTGATTTTTTCGCAGTAATGACAATGCAGTTTTATGTCGTCCTTATCGATAACCGAGAATCGTGTTATAACGCGTTCGTTATTAGTTATACACTTGGGGTTAAAGCATTTAACGAAGCCCACAATTTCATTTGGTATGTCAACGGCAAGTTTTGAAACCACTTCGTAATTACGAATTTCGATAACAGTGGCTGTAGGTGCAACCAAGGCGATTTTATTGATTTCTTGGGGCAAGAAAAAGCGACCACTGACTTTTATTATACCTTTTTTGCCATATTTTTTACTTTCGAGGTTTGCTCCAAAATAAATTTGGTCTGTAAAATTTTCCAAGTTTAGAATCTTCATCACCTGCATTACAGCGCCTTGAGGGATATGGTCGATTACCGTTCCGTTTTCGATGGCCGATACTTTAAGTTCTCTTTTATTTTCCATGACAGTTACGTTTTAAATTACACCTAAAATTGAAGCTAATAATGCCTGACGCACAAAAACACCATTTTGAGCCTGTTGAAAATAATAGGCTTTACTGTTATTGTCCACATTCTCCGAAATTTCATTGACACGAGGAAGTGGATGTAAGATTTTAAGATTTTCTTTAGAATCAGTAAGCATCATATTATCAAGAATATAGGAGTTTTTAACTCGTTCATATTCCATTGGATCGCTGAAACGTTCGCGCTGAATTCGAGTCATATACAGCACATCGACTTTTGTCATAACCTCATTCATATCTTCATACTGGAAATAATTATAACCGGCATCTTTGATAAATTTTTTCACTGATGAAGGCAGTTTCAATTCCATTGGTGAAACTAAATGAAAGTTCACATTTTTAAACATCGACAAGGCAATGACTAAGGAATGCACTGTGCGTCCGTATTTTAGGTCGCCAACAAAAGCAATATCAATACTGTCGAGTCTTCCCTGAGTTTTGCGAATGCTATACAGGTCGAGCAAACATTGCGTAGGGTGCTGATTAGATCCGTCACCGGCATTGATGATAGGTACTGGGGATATTTCGCTGGCAAAGCGTGCTGCACCTTCTAAAGGATGACGCATGACGATGAGGTCGGAATAGAGTGAAACCGTTTGAATGGTGTCACGAAGCGACTCACCTTTGGAAACCGAGCTACTTCCGGCTTCACTAAAACCTATCACTCTGCCGCCTAACTGATTTATGGCACTCTCGAAACTAAGTCGGGTGCGGGTGCTGGGCTCAAAAAATAGGGATGCAACCACATGATTGCTGAGGATTCGTTGGCGGGGATTGGCTTCAAAGGTCTCGGCTAAGTCAAGAATCTGCACAAGTTCGTCCCGCGTAAAATCATTAATTGATACTAAGCTTCTGTTTTTCATAGGGATATGTTAATGGATTACCGGAGTTCAAAAGTAGGGCAAAACATGCCAACGGATTTTATGGGCACGGCGGATTTTTACAGTATTTATTAACAAATTGTGAACTAATCAACCCATCACATTCCCGGAATGCGTGGAATGCGCTTTAGTTTGGAGTTTTTATAATAAAATCCCCAGCCTTTCTTCAGCCAATGACCAATTATCGGCAATGGCACGATGAGCTCCGAAGTTCTGGTGCGCTTGATAAATGCCGCGCCATCTCCCGAATCCATCACGCAAATGATATTCAAATGCTCCCAATAACTTTTGCGTTTCCCCTTAAAATTAATCTCATTTTGGATATTATAAGCCGCCGTATCTGCCATAACTTCAGCAATATGCCCTTGTTTAGCCGCCCAAGTTGGGCCGGTTATGGCGGCAATGTCGCCAATGGCATACATGTTTTGAATTCCATCCACCCGACATAACTCATTGATTTTTACAAAACCGGCTTCTGTTACCGGAATTGAAGGCGAATTTTGAATAACCGGATGCCCATCGCCGGCAGGAATATAAACGATTAAGTCGGCCTGAAGCTCTGTTTGATCTTCAAAGAGAACTTTTCCCTTAGCAAATCCTGTGATTTTCTTACCTATTTGTTTTTCAACTCTATAGCGCTTAAAAAACAAATCCAATTTTTGGTATGGCTTCTCTCCCATCCTTCTTCCCGGATCTTTCATTGGCGCAACAAAAATCAGTTGAACTTTATCGCGCAACCCTTTCTGTTTGAGAAAATGACTAAAATTGAATAATAGCTCAAATGCCGGTCCTCCGCGAACTCCGGTGGCCGTTGGGTCTTTGGGATTTCCTCCAAAACCAATCGCAATTCGACCCGAACCACGGGCTACAATTTTGGCAAGCTCTTCTTTGATGACTAAAGCCTCATCGGGCTTCCCGCAAATGCTATGCGTATGTTCTAAACCCTTGGCTTTCAGTTTCGACATGCCTAAAGCCAAAATCAAATAATCGTAGCTGTGCTCTTGATTTAATGTGATAACCTTGTTTTGCTCCGAATCAATGCGAACAACTTTTTCCAACTTCACCTCAAATCCGTGCTTGTTGGCAAGTGTTTTTAAGCTGATTTTTAAGTCGTCAAACTTTTTCTTCCCTGTTGGTACCCATATCGAAACCGGATACATAAATAAATAATCGCGGTCGGAAATCAACACGACCTCATTCCTGTGCCTGCTTAGTTTTATTGCCGCCTCAACTCCCGCAAATCCTCCTCCTAAAATTATTATCTTCTTCATAATGAGTATTCTATCTGTTTTATCTTTTGCTGTTTGTTAAAAAACTTTCAGCAAAAGTTTTTGAAAAACGAAAATTATAAAATTTGTAATATACATTTAAGTATTTATATACCCAAATGTATATCTTTACAGATAAGCTTCGATTATAAATTGACTTCAATTAGTAATGACATCAATATTATTGATTTAAAATAACTTACAACGTTTAATTAAATAATAGCTTTAGTTTCTCTATTTATAATGCCTCAATAAAATACGATGTTAAACTATTCACATCATGTCATTTTAATCTAATGGGAACAAAAAAAGGCAGCCAAACTGACCGCCTTTCTTTTGTGGAGAGATTATTACTCTACAGATTATGTTTCTTAGTGAAATCGTCAATAACTCCAACCAGGTCAGGAGCTCCAATTTCTTGAAGGTCGTAATAAACGCGGGTGGAAGGTTTATTGATTTTAATTTCGCGTTGAAGGTCGATTGGAGTTCCAATAACTACTGAGTCGCAATCGGTGCGATTGATAGTTTCTTGCAAATCAGTCAATTGCTGTTCGCTGTACCCCATAGCAGGAAGTAAAACGCCAATATTTGGGTAAATTTGGAATGTTTCGGCCAATTTACCAACCACAAACGGACGTGGGTCGATAAGTTCGGCAGCGCCAAATTTTTGAGCGGCAACAGTTCCTGCACCAAGTTTCATCTCACCGTGGGTAAGCGTTGGACCGTCTTCCACCACTAATACGCGTTTGCCTTTGATAACTGAAGGATCATCGACTTTAAGCGGAGAGGCAGCATCAACAACGATAGCATTTGGGTTAACGGCAGCAATATTTTGGCGAACAATCTGAATAGCATCGGGAGCAGCAGAGTCCATTTTGTTGATAACGGCTACATCAGCGAGGCGCAAAGCTACTTCGCCCGGATAGTAAGCAATCTCATGACCGGGGCGATGAGGATCAACAACAGTGATTGTAAGGTCAGGTTTGTAGAAAGAGAAGTCGTTATTTCCGCCATCCCATAAAACCACATCACAACCATCAGGATCGTTTTCGGCAGCGCGCAAAATAGCCTCATAGTCAACGCCGGCATAGATTACGTTACCACGAACGACATGTGGTTCGTATTCTTCCATTTCTTCAATGGTGCATTTATGTAATTTCAAATCCTCAACAGTTGCAAAACGCTGCACTTTTTGTGCTACTAAGTCGCCATAAGGCATTGGGTGACGAACGGCAACTACTTTAAGACCTTTAGCCATAAGCAATTCGATAACACGGCGGGAAGTTTGAGATTTTCCGCAACCGGTACGAACGGCTGTAACAGCAATAACAGGTTTTGTTGACTTAATCATGGTGTCTTTAGGTCCTAAAAGGATAAAATTAGCACCGGCAGCATTAACGCGAGCGCTCATTTTCATTACTTTAGGATAAGGCAAATCGCTGTATGAAAAAACGCAATCATCAACATTAAATTTGGCGATGAGGTTTTCTAATTCTTCTTCGGCAAAGATAGGAATACCTTCGGGGTATAATTCACCGGCAAGTTCGGTAGGATATTTACGTCCGTCAATATCAGGAATTTGAGCAGCAGTGAAAGCTACTACATTATACAATTCATTCCCTCTGTAATACGTGTTGAAATTGTGAAAATCACGGCCAGCGGCCCCAATAATAATTACGTTTTTCTTCATAATATTTTAGTTTTGTGAAGTTGTTAAAAATTAAACAGCGCCAAAGATAGAAAGTTTTTAGCAGCCCCGAAAATTAAATGTGTTTTCTTTTTTACAAGATAGCAACTGATTTTTTACAGGACTTTTCTTGTTTATTCATCTTCATTTTTGATAATGTTGCTTTCATCGATTAGAATCCATTTACCAGGAAAAATTCTGTTGATTTTTAAACCATTTTCTTCCTCCCAACCTTTCAAAGTCAAAATATTTACGTAATTTCAAGGTAATTTTTTTTCATTTAAATACCGTTTAAACACCATTTAAACTATCATTTGCAACTGCGGCAATTAGCTCAGCTATCCTTTCAATAGCTCCAACATTTCGTCAACGCTCAATTTGGCAGCTTGATCGCTTCCTTCTAAAAGCTTATCAGCCAAATCTCTTTTCGTACGATGTAGCTCAATGATTTTTTCTTCGATAGTGCCTGATGCAACCAATCGGTAAATGGTTACAGGTCTGGTTTGGCCAATTCGATGGGCACGGTCGCTCGCTTGGTCTTCAATAGCCGGATTCCACCACGGGTCTAAATGTATCACGTAGTCGGCGGCAGTAAGATTTAAACCTAAACCTCCTGCTTTAAGGCTAATCAGAAATAAATCGTAATTGCCTGATTGAAAGCTTTTCACCAACTTTTGTCGCGTATCCGCCGGGGTTGATCCGTCAAGATAAAGGTAGTTGATTTTTTTCTCATCCAATGCTTTGCGAACCAAGCTAAGATGTTTAACAAACTGACTAAATACCAATGCTTTATGCTTGTTTTCAAGGAGTTCATCAACTAAATCAATGAAGGTATTCAGCTTCGACGACTCTAAAGGTATGTCTTCATTGACTAACGCTGGATGACAGCTTGCTAACCGGAGCTTGGTGATTTCGGCTAAGGTTTGCACGATACTGGTTTTACCTTCATCGGCAGCTTGTTGAATGTTCATTAATGCCTGCTGACGCTGCAATTCGTAAAACGCTTTTTCGCCGTCTGACAATTCCACCGTTTTCAATATTTCTGTGCGCGAGGGCAATTCTTCAAGCACAACAGACTTGGTTCGTCTCAGAATGAAAGGGGTAATAAGTTTTTTCAGGCTTTTTCGTGCTTCATCCGATTCGCTTTTTATATAATGATTTTGGAATTGCTCTTTCGATCCAAGTAGTCCGGGATTGAGAAATTGAAAGATATTCCAAATTTCCATTAAATGGTTTTGGATGGGCGTTCCGGTAAGTGCAATACGAAAACCGGCTTTCAATTGCATAGCTGCTTTGGAAGTTTTGGTAGCGTAGTTTTTGATTATATGCGCCTCATCTAATACCACCGTTGCATAATCTCGGCTCTTAATCAATTCAATTTCAGATTGTAAGATGCCATAACTTATCACTAAAACATCCCCATTTTCGAGACCTTCCACAGTCTCTTTTCGTGCCGAAACACCGAGAGTTTTCATTTGCAATGATGGAGCAAAACGCCGGGCTTCAGTTTGCCAGTTCGACACTACCGAAACCGGACAGACTACTAAAGCAATACCTTTCGAAATACGATTTAGTAAAACAGCCAGAGTTTGAATGGTTTTTCCTAAACCCATGTCGTCTGCCAAACAGGCACCGGCCTCCCAGCTCGACAACCTGCTCATCCATCGGAAACCTTCCTCTTGATAAGGTCTTAATTCGGCTTCTAAGTTTCGTGGTATTGGATAGTTTTGACGCATCCCATTTTCAATCTTTTTCCTAAAATCCTTCCAACTTTTATCCCCTTTGAATCCTTTAACATCATCTAAAAAATCAAATAATGCTGTACTGCTGAACTTATTGATTTTCAACTCATCAGAGTCAGTAATGGTATAGCTTTCCAATTCGGACAAATACTTGCGGAGTTCGTCTGTTAAAGCCAAAAATTCACCATCCTCCAAAGCAATAAATCGCCCATGACGCTTGCTGAATTGCTTCATTAAATACGACAGACTGACCATCTGATCATCGTCAATTTGAATTTCGCCATCAATGGCAAACCAGTCAATTTTTTGTTTTATATTAAGATTGATATGGGTTAAATTCAATTTTTTCTTTATTCTAAAGCGCTCTCCTTCAGGCCATTCCACTTGACAAATCTCCTTAAAATCATGCAATAGTTCTAAGAGGTTCAATGAGTCCTTTGGCTCAGAGAAACTAATCAAATCGGAGGACATATCAACCGAATCCAATTTCTGAATTGCATTATAAAGTTGATTTGCCATTAATTTTTCGGATTTGAGGTCACGAATCACCTTTAGTCGCTCTCCTTCAACCGTTTCAAAAAGCATCTTGCCGCCGACACCGGGTTGGAAATAGGGAGGAATCGAGCCAAAAGGCTTGGCAAATAACTCTGCCTTCAAACCATCACCAAACGGAAGAATTTGCATTCGCAATTTGGTTTCAGGGGCTACCTCTTTTACCGGTTGCTCATCCATTATGCTTACTTCATCACTCTGAAATCTAACATGTTGACTAAGAGAACCAATGAGCTTTAGAAGCTTTTCCTTGCCCGTTTCCGGAACGGAAATAGTTTTTTTATTAATAGTTTGAATGAGCGATTTTTGGATAGCTGTTAGATTGTAAATCTTATAACGCGTATTTGTTTCCTTTTGAACTACAATCCCTTTTTCAGCCTCCTTCACATCGCAAGTCAAATAATAGTTCGATTTCATTTTTTCAATCCCAAAGATTGGCTCACTCAAGACAAACTCGACTAAAATATTTTTTGAATCTTCTAAAAACACATAGGGATGACCAGCCACCTCCACCCATACTCTTTCATCAAAATCGAAATTACTGCCGTAGGAGTAATAATCATTGTTTAAACAGGAAGCTATTCGGATATCTTGCGCGGTCATTCCTTTGGTTTTATGACTTTGAAATGAGCTCTCAGCTATATTGCGCCCCGAAGACCAAGCTCCCGATGCTTGCAATGTTTGGCCTTTTGGTATCAAGCTCATGCTGTTGGGATAAAATTTATAAATTACACGAAATTGGGAAGTTTGTTTATTCTTTGCATTTCGTGGCAAAAATGACTCAATTAGGTTCAAATCTTTTTCCCACTCTTCCAATTTTACAATTTGACTAAGAACAGGTTTATAGACAAATTTCTGCTGATAATCATTTAATAACGTATTAGTTTCGTGCGTATTAAACCAACGGTCAAGTAAAAAGGCGACTTCATAAGAAATAGTAATTAGCCCTGAATTATACGCATTTTTAAGAATATGGATATAACGGTCGATGCTTACTTTTCGTGGTTTTAAATCCAGCAAATACATGATAATCATATAAAACAAGGCATCATTTTTATCGGTATTCTTTAGTAAAAATTCAAGTTTATCGCGCACTTCTTCATTGACTTGTCCCGTATTTTTCAGATGTTTCTCTGTTACCTCCCTAAAAAACCATTTATTGCCTGCACTATCTTTTTTAGATAATAACTTATATATCAATGGATTACTCTGTTCTTTGTCAGCAATTAATAGGTTAAAAAGGTAAAAAAAGGTATTCGTGTAAGTAAATGGAACATAAATATTGTCGTAGAATTTTCTTTGAAGGTCGATTCCTTTCGTAAAAAGTTTCAAAGATTCGTTTGCGTTACCTAAGGCCAATTCCCGACTTGCACGCTTAAAATATCCAATAAAATCCTCCCTATCTGAAACCTGGGAATTAGTATCGTTTAAATCGGCATAATAATCGGATAAATATTGATTTACAATAAGTTCTATTTCATTATTCTCAGGCAAGAAGAGTTTCAATTTGTCATGAAATAATAAAATATCCTTTTTGGTTTTGTTATTAAGAATCATCTTAAAAAGGTGATTTAAAAACAACTGATGTAAAGAAATGAAATTTAAAAATTTAAGATTTGGGTAAAAGTAATCATAATCAAATATTTCCTGTAGTTCTGAATAATTCAAAACGATCTTTTTATTGTCAAGGTAATTTTGGAATCCTTCTAAATTATTTGCATCAAAATAGAGATATATCAAAAAATCATAAGAAACGGTCGTAGAATCATCTCTATAGAAATAATAGGATTTCCTTGTAAAATCCGAATAAAATGGCATAAATGGCTTTAATTCGGGGATAATATACATGAAGAAACTCAGTTGCACAAGAGGATAATGCCCAAAATCTTTTCGGTAGAGAATGTCGTTTTTCAAGCAAAGGGCAATAGTGTCGTGAATTAAAGGATAAAGTTTTTGTGGCGAAACTTTTTTATTCAATGTTTTTACTTTATTCAGATAATCCTGAACATTACCCGGTGTTATAAAAGGCGAAGAAAAACAGATAGCTTTTATAACTTCCTTTTCATTTTCTGATGATTTTTTATAGAATTCTATGGCTTGGCTTTTCATCTGTTACTATTTAATCTCCGACAATAAATGTTTTAGAAAGATGTAAAGAGGTGAAAATAGGTTAAAATAATCTGTTCGATGGATGATAATGACTACTTTGCACCTGCCTTACATGCCCTTTCAAATTTCTGCGACTTAAAAACCGCAAAATTATCCACTTTACCTTTTTCCAAAATCATCATTTGCTAACAAGTTATCACCAATGGTGAAACTTTGTG
>JAFGWF010000025.1 GCA_016937295.1 Bacteroidales bacterium | reverse complement strand
GCAAATTTATCGGCCAACTGGCAAGCCTCATCAAATTTGGAATCATCCTTCGACTCGGAAGAATAAACTCCTGAAATACTTCTAATCACCGCTTTATATCTTCCTTTAACTTTTTCAATTGCATAGCTTATTTCTCCAAGCGAAGCCCTTTTGCGTGCAGCATCTACGGCGAGGGCAAGCAAATTACCTTCACCGGTTTCGGCAGCACGTGTGATAGCCTCCAAGGCAGCGTCAACCTCAGCCTGATTTCGCTCGGCTTTCAGTTTGTTCAAACGTTCAATTTGTGACAAACGAACGGCAGTATTATCGACTTCGAGAGTTTCGATGGGATCTTCTTTTTCCAAACGGTATTTGTTGACTCCAACAATAGTCTCTTTGCCACTGTCGATACGAGCTTGTTTGCGCGCTGCAGCCTCTTCGATACGCATTTTTGGAATTCCGGTTTCAATAGCCTTAGCCATTCCACCTAAAGATTCAATTTCCTGAATATGTTCCCAAGCCTTTTGAGCCAACTCATCCGTCAATTTTTCGATATAATAACTGCCGGCCCATGGGTCGATTGCGCGAGTAACATCGGTTTCTTGTTGAATGTAAATCTGCGTATTTCGAGCAATTCGGGCAGAAAAATCCGTAGGCAAAGCGATAGCCTCATCGAGCGCATTGGTATGAAGAGATTGGGTATGACCTAAAGCGGCAGCAAGAGCTTCAACGCAGGTTCGAGTAACGTTATTAAAAGGATCCTGCTCTGTTAAACTCCACCCCGAAGTTTGGCAATGGGTTCGTAAAGCCATAGATTTATCACTTTTCGGATTGAATGTTTTCACAATTTTTGCCCATAGCATACGAGCAGCACGCATTTTGGCAATCTCCATAAAATGATTCATTCCAATACCCCAGAAAAAACTTAAGCGAGGAGCAAACTTATCGATATCGAGTCCAGCATTAACTCCCGCGCGAAGATATTCCAAACCGTCGGCGAGGGTGTAAGCGAGTTCTATGTCGGCAGTTGCACCGGCTTCCTGCATGTGGTATCCGCTGATACTGATGCTGTTGAACTTAGGCATTTTCTGCGATGAGAACTCAAAAATATCAGAGATGATACGCATGGATATTTCGGGTGGATAGATGTAGGTATTTCGCACCATAAATTCTTTCAGAATATCATTTTGGATGGTACCGCTGAGTTTTTCGATAGAAACGCCCTGTTCTTCAGCAGCGACAATATAAAAAGCCATCACCGGAAGAACAGCGCCATTCATGGTCATGGAAACCGACATTTGATCCAAAGGAATTTGGTCGAAAAGGATTTGCATATCGAGAATTGAGTCGATTGCAACACCGGCTTTACCAACATCACCAACCACCCTTTCGTGATCGGAGTCGTAGCCGCGATGAGTAGCCAAGTCGAAGGCAACAGACAAACCTTTTTGACCTGCGGCTAAATTTCTGCGATAAAAAGCATTGGATTCTTCGGCAGTGCTAAAACCGGCATATTGACGAATAGTCCACGGGCGCAAAACGTACATTGTTGAATATGGCCCACGAAGAAAAGGCTCGATACCGGCAGCATAGTTTAGATGCTCTAAACCTTTCAGGTCGTCAGCGGTATATTTAGATTTTACAGCAATTTTTTCGGCGGTCTCAAGAACATTTCCCGAGTCGAAATCTTCTTTAGCAGCCTTTGCTGAAATAACAGGTTCTTTTGAAAATTTTGGTCTCATGATTTATAATTTTAAATTCCGAGAATAGTTTGATAGTTACGAAGCTCATCGAGAATATTGCAACGAGCATGAATGAAATGGTTTACTCCAGCAGCTTTTATCTGATCCAAAGAATCTGTTGGCAATCCGGCAATAATTACACGTTCTTGGTTTTCAGTTAGTTGAGCAACTAATTCGGGATATTCGGCATCTGAACTACAAATCACTACGAAGTCGGACTGAGCCAGTTTTGCAGCTTCCATGCCTTCAGCAATATTGCTAAAACCATTATTATCCGTCACTTGAAATCCTGCGCAACCAAAGAAGTTAAGGGCAAAATTAGCTCTTGCTTTTCTCATAGTGATATCGCCGATAGTGAGCAGGAAGAAATGCGGCAACTTGTTGCCACTGTTAACAAAACGTTCAGTTTTCAGTCGGATATCTTCGAGAGCCTCAGCACCGCGATAGGTTACTAAACCACCTTTGGAAGGTTTTTTCTCCACGAGGATTTCTGTAGCTTTGCGTTCAGCAAGATTTGGGAATTGATTAACGCCGACCAAGTTAATTTTACGCATGGCAAAGTCCATATTCTTGGAAGCAGCAGATTTTTGGATTTCGTCGAAGATAAAACCGTTTTCAAGAGCGGCACGATAGCCACCCATATCACTAAGGTGAACAAAAAGACTCCAAGCTTGTTCAACAAGTTTATTGGTAAGCTCTTCGATATAGTAGGAACCGTCGGCAGGATCAGCCACTTTCCACAAGTTAACTTCCTCTTTTAGAATAAGTTGCTGACCTCGAGCAATACGGCGGGTTGTGATTTCCATTGGTTTGAAAGTAGAGTCTAAAGGCAGAATCGTTGCGGCATCGCAGCCACCAATCACAGCCGACATAGTTTCGGTAGTTGTGCGTAATAGATTGGTGTGCGGGTCGTAAGTGGCTTTATTCCAGAGTGATGATACCGAGTGAATATAGATAGGCAAAACTTGAGTCGGGTTGAATTCAGTTATGATACGTTTCCAGAGAATCCGTAGAGCCCGAATTTTGGCAATTTCAGGAAAATAGGAAGATCCGGTAGCGAACGTGAACTGCATACGAGGCAGTACTTCATCAATGTTTAAACCTTCGTCGGTACAATCAACAAGATATTCGGCGCCGTGAGCCAAACCAAACGCCATTTCTTGAATCATGGTAGCACCGGCATTATGATAATGCTTAGCGTTAACATTGATGATTTTATACTTAGGAAGGAGGTTTTTAGCCTTATCAATCAGCACTTTAAGCTCTTTTCGATTAGCTTCAAAACTATGATAAAACTCCCGTCTAAAAAGGAAGTAGGCATAATAGTCGAAATCGAAACTGCCATTGAGGTTCGACAAGTCGATATTTTGCTTTTCTGCTTCCTTTTTCAATTTTGTAAGTAGTTTCGGAAAACTATAAACTCCGGTAAAATTCAAGGGAGTTTTTCCAAAAAAAGGCTGTTCAAAGAGTTGGGCTGCAGCACCTTCCTCATCCAAAGGAAACCCTTTGATGGTCAAAGCTTCAACACCCCTGCTGATGAAAATACTTGCTTGACTCAATTCGTTGAAGTCAATTTCTTCTCTGATTTCCCAGTTGTTATCCACTGAATTTTTGAGAGGAGGCGTGGCATTTTCAACATCTCCGGCCACATAAAAAGGGTGAATTTTTATATTTTGGTCGAAGCGCCAGACGAGTTTTTTTTCATAATCGGCGCCTTTGAGATCGACAGTAATTTTTTCCAGCCATTTTTCCTTAGAAACAGGGACAAACTCCGGGAAGAGCGGCTGTTTAGTTTTGTTAATATCCATAATTACAATAATTTAGATGTATTATAGTGCAAGTCAACTGTTAATTGATTCACGTGGCAAAAGTAGCTATTTAAAGGGAAGCGGGGAATGGGAAATAGAGTAAATAAACGTTACATAAATTGATAAATGACAGGCAAAAAGTGGTATTTGAACTTATAGTTTTCGTTTCATTATCGAACCGTTATCCTATTGTAGTCTCATCCTCTACCAACCCGCCTTTGTCACGGTTTTTGGATGCTTCGCACCAAAAACCCGCGCCAAAGGCTCCCACTTTATCCTAATTTCACTTCCACATTTCTCAAATCAGGATTATCTAATAACGTAATTTTAACCACCACTTTTTCACCTGATAGATAAGGCATTACGATTTCAGGCCATTCAATGAAACAATAATTTCCTGATTCGGTATATTCGTAAAAACCAATTTGAAAAGCATCTTCCACTTTTTCAAGACGGTAGAAGTCGAAATGATAAATCTCGTTTTCCATTTCTCCTTCATAAACGTTAACGATGGCGAAGGTTGGGCTTGTAACTTCCTCATCGACGCCAAGATGCGTGCAAAAAGAACGGATGAAGGTAGTTTTTCCACCACCCATGGGCGCGTCTAAGATAAAAAGTCGTTGATTTGGGAACAACTCCAAAATTTGAGCAGTCAGGCTTGGAATTTCCGCAAGGGAGATATTATCGAAGGTTTTCATTTGGCAGTGAGCGTAATAAAAGGAATAATCATTTCTTCGAGGCTGATGCCGCCATGCTGGAAGGTATCGCGGTAATAAGTCGCAAAATGATTGTAATTATTGGGATAGACGAAGTAGTCGGCCTCGCGGCAGAAGATATAGGAAGTGGAGATATTTGGTCGAGGCAAGAAGATGTCTTCAGGATTACGCACCAAAAACACATCTTTTTCGCGGAAGTCGAGACTTTTGCCAAACTTATAACGCAAGTTAGTGTTAGTATTTCGGTCGCCGAGCACTTTCACCGGCTTTTTCACGCGGATGCTGCCGTGGTCGGTAGTGATAACCATTTTGCCTCCCTTTTCGGCCACGAAACGCATCATAGCCATCAGAGGCGAATTGATGAACCAACTACGAGTGATAGACCGATAAGCCTTATCATCCGAGGCTAACTCACGAATCACTTCCATTTCGGTGCGGGCATGACTGAGCATGTCCACAAAATTGTAAACGATGATGTTAAGGTCGTTTTGCATGAGATTGTGCATGTTTTCCGACAATTTTTTACCCGCGCCGTGGGAGAGAATTTTGTTATAAGAAAAACGAATATCATGTCCAAAACGCTTCAGTTGTTCACGGAAAAGCTCCTCTTCAAACTGATTTTTGGTTCCTTCTTCGCTTTCTTCAATCCAATATTGCGGATATTTTTTAGCAATCATTGACGGTACAAGACCGGAAAAAAAAGCATTTCGGGCATATTGGGTTGTGGTTGGCAAAATACTGAAATAGGAATCTTCTTTTTCGAGGCGAAAAATGCTGCTCAACTCAGGATAGATGGTGCGCCACTGGTCGAAACGCAGATTATCAATCAAGAAAAGAAACACCGGTTGGCCGGACTTTATCTGTGGCAGCAATTTTTCGCGAACCACTAAATGCGACTGAATAGGCTTATCAGACGCCTCACCTCGAACCCACGAAATATAGTTGCGCTGCACAAACTGCGAAAAAAGATTATTAGCCTCGTCTTTCTGCGCTTGGAGAATCTCCAAAACACCATCATCCATCGACTTTTCCAGCTTCAACTCCCAGTCTGTCAACTTTTTATAAATATCAGTCCATTCTTCGATGCTGAGATTATCCATTAAGCTCATCCCAATTTGGCGGAATTCCTGCTGATAGTTCATCGTGTTTTTATCGCTGATAATCTTCGAGCTGTCGATATTCTTTTTGATGGCAAGTAAAATCTGGTTTGGATTCACCGGTTTTATAAGGTAATCGGCAATGTTTGAGCCAATAGCGTCATCCATAATTGACTCTTCCTCGCTTTTTGTAATCATAATTACGGGCAACATAGGCCTGATTTTCTTGATCTTAGCAAGCACTTCAATACCGGTTAAGCCGGGCATATTTTCGTCCAAAAACACCAAATCGTAAGGATTATCGGCAATTAAATCTAAGGCATCCGTGCCATTATTGGCAGTTTCCATGTCGTAACCTTTGCCGGTAAGAAAGATAATATGAGGGCGAAGAAGTTCAATTTCGTCATCCACCCAGAGAATTTTCACTTTGTTCATTCAAATTTGTTTAAGAGTCCAAAAGTAAGATTTCCCCGATTTTCTTTGAAAAAGATTTTAAACAGTTATGAAAAATCGGAGCAACGACCTTTCAAACGACATTAAAAGACTTTTATTTCAAATCCATCGAATTCGCGGGGATTAAAACCCGAAGACCAAATTTTGATGTCGGATATTTTTATAAATCACACAATGAAAAAAAAGTTTATTTTGCGTGTGGAAATATTATCTGATTATGCGTATTGAAAACCCTATTTTGAACAGCCATCTTTACAGAAATGAAGTTTGTATATGGGGCGAAGAAAAAGCCGAATACCCTAAACGGCACTTTATTGATATTGCCATGGATATCAGAAATGTTCAAAGTCAATTAATTGAAAAATTCAAAACGTTTAATAATGATTACGAAAATAACTATCAATAATTTCAAGAAAATTGAAAAAGTGAGTTTTGAAATAAATTCCCCATTAGTATTAATTGGCCCTAATAATAGTGGAAAAACATCTATTTTACAGGCTATTACCTTATGGGAAGCCGCTTTAAAAAAATGGGCAACTCTTAAATCGCAGAAAGGGGTCAAAAATGGAGGCAAAAGAACCGGTATTTCGATTAACAGAAAAGATCTCATTTCATTACCAGTGCCATCAGCAAAATTATTATGGCATAATCTTAATACACATTCAGTAAAGAAGATAGATGGAAAAACAAGCACGGATTATGTTTTTTTAGACATTATGGTAGAAGGAATCGAAAACGGTGAAAAATGGATTGGAGCATTTGAGTTTTACTATGCCAATGAGGAGTCATTCTATTGCCGACCGATGCGAAAAGAAAACGAGACAGATGCACGACATGAGATTTCTCCAAATGCGTTTAAAACAAGAGTCGCATATCTTCAACCGATGTCTGGTTTAGCCGCCTCTGAAGACAGGCTGACACCCGGCTCAATTGACCGCAAAATTGGGGAAGGAAAAACGGCGGATGTTATTAGAAATATTTCTTATCAACTACTTCATCCTGAACGAATTATTGATTCTTTGTCCGAAAATGAAATTAAGGATAGATGGAGTGAAATTGTTCAAATAATAAAAGATAAATATGGAATAACTATTCAAGAACCTAAATTTTATCCTGAGAACGGGCTTCTTGACATGACTTATATTGAAAACGGAATAGAATATGACCTGTCGAATGCCGGTCGCGGTTTTCAACAAACCTTGTTATTGCTTTGTTTTTTATACTCCAATCCGGGCAGGATAATCCTTATGGACGAGCCGGATGCACATTTGGAAGTTCTACGCCAAAAAGAAATCTATAACCTCGTTTCGGAAATAACAAGAAAATTAGGGTCTCAATTGATTATCGCTTCCCATTCTGAAATAGTGCTGAGGGAGGCAGCCTCAAAAGACGATGACAT
>JAFGWF010000184.1 GCA_016937295.1 Bacteroidales bacterium | reverse complement strand
AAGCACGAATCACAGATTCGCGCTAACGGGGTTAATCCCATATTTTAATTTACTTAAGAAACTTTTGTAAAATCAACAACCGGAAAGTGGTGAAATATAATCATTTTTGATATTTTTGATACTTTCAAACAAAAAAACAATGCTGCAAAAAATTCAATATCCAAACACATTAGAATACAGCACTGATGGAAACCATCTTCCTATTGAATTTTTTATGCTAACAATTCCTCAATGTAAACGAATTGACTTAAAACTAGGCTATTTTAGTTCAAATGCGATAAGAACGTTAGCCTATGGGTTTGCACAATTTATACATAACGCTGGAAGGATAAGAATCATTACCAATCATTTTCTGTCATACGAAGATAGAAGATTGCTACTTGACGAAGATTCTAATAACTATTTGTTTGAACCTAAAATTAAAACCGCTGTAGAACAAGATATAGAGAGTTTAGCGGAAATTTTGAAAAATGGAGACCAACACTTTTTTAACTGCTTAAAATACCTTATCAAAAACCATAGGTTAGAAATCATCCCCGTAAAATTGAAACCGGACAAATTAGCGCATTTCAAACAAGGTATACTCGATGATGGTGAAAACCAGGTCTATTTTAACGGAAGTTGCAACTTTACATACAAGGGATTACTTGATAATGGAGAAAGTTTAAGTATTGCTAGATCTTGGGGAGATCCGACAGAAAAGATAAAAGTTGAAGAAAATATTAAAAGTATTGACCGGATCTGCAACAAAGAAGATGAAGGCTTTACCTACTTAAAACCTGAGCAGATAATAGAGGTGATCCACCGTACAGGCCAAGACAAACAACTTGATGAATTATTGGATGAGGAATTGGATGTGTACGAAAAGCTAGCTAAGCATCCAAAAACCCAAAAGACTTTTAGTGACTACGTTGAGATATACAATCTTAAAGTAAAAGATGAGCGAAGGAAACTAAAATTCCCCTACCCAGAAGGGCCACGAGAATACCAGCAGAATGCATGTAAAAAATGGGAGGCGAATGGTTGTAAAGGAATTTTTGCGATGGCAACCGGAACCGGAAAAACCATAACAGCTTTAAACTGCCTCTTAAACACCTATAAACAGACCGGTTATTACTTTGCACTGATACTTGTACCAACTAATGATTTGCAAAAACAATGGATAAAAGAAGTTGGAAAGTTTAACATCCAAGACCCAATTGTAGTTGGATTAGATAGTGATTGGAAAAACAGGCTAAGCCGCTTAACAACAAACTTTGATTACGGAAGAGAGAAATCATTTGTCATTATTTCGACATATGTGTCTTTCACCAAACATGCATTGCAGAATTTCATCAAATATTTACCCAAAGAAACGATTCTTATCGCCGATGAGGCTCATAATATAGCATCACCAAAAGTATTGGAAATATTACATAAAACATTCTTTGAAAAAAGGATAGGTCTTTCGGCTACTCCCAAACGCATTTATGATGGAGAAGGCACCCAAGCAATGAATGACTTTTTCGCAGATCAACCTCCATATGTTTATTCTTTTACTATGGAAGAGGCAATTGCCAAAGGTATCTTGTGTCAATATGATTACTATCCACATTTAGTTGAACTAACACCAGACGAGTTAAAAGAATATAAAGCGATTACCAAGAAATTGAGTCAATTCTTTGATGCCGAGACGAACCGATATAAGGATAGTGATATTGCCAATCAGTTGTTGATGAAACGCAAGCGAATAATACACAAGGCAGAAAATAAACTAGCCAAATTTCAATCGATCATAAAGGAAGAATTCAAAAAAAGAAGGTCATTGAAGTACACTTTTGTTTATGTACCTGAAGGAATTGACAACAACAGTGTTGATGATGAAAAAATCATTCAGCAATACAATCAGTCAATAATGGGCACAAGTTCATCCATAAGAGTATCGAGCTTTACAGGAGAGAGTGACGATAGATCGTTTGTGCTTGAAGCATTTGAGAAAGGTCAAATTGATGTTTTGACAGCAATGAAATGCCTGGATGAAGGCGTAGATATACCAAGAACGGAATTGGCCATATTTTGCTCAAGCACAGGCAACCCAAGACAGTTCATTCAAAGACGAGGCAGAATACTTCGGCAGCATATTGATAAGAAATATGCCGTGATACATGATTTGGTTGTTATACCTCAAATTAATTTTAATGGAGAACAAAGTGATACTTTTAAAATGGAACGTTCACAAGTAGAAAATGAGTTACGGAGAGTTGCAGACTTTGCTTTTATGGCAAGAAACCAATATGAAGCCATTGAACGAGTTACCGCTATATGTGAATATTATGGATTGAGTTTATTTGAGATTAAAGAATCAATTAAATAATGGATGTTCATGAACAAAGATGACGTGTTTGAGAGATTTATAAAAAACCCCCAGATGAGAGAGTATGTTGATATACCAACGAACCAGCTAGAAAATATTCACATGTATATGAACATTTCTAATCGTTTAGTAGAAGTCATTAAAACCACTATCTTAAATCTTGATGAAGACACTCCAATAGATTTGGTTGCCCGAAGAATTAACCAATCCTTCAAAAAGGATCCTACCAATGAGGCCAGTTTGTTTTTGGTAGAAGGTAATAATCAAAAGAAGTAAAGATTATGAACAAGAACGAGATATTTAGGAAATTTCTACAGAATCCACATATGAGGGATCAGATAGACTTCAGTGAAAAACAGATCGATTCGATGACCCTATATAATGAAACGTCGAATAAGCTCATTGAAGTCATTAGAATAACCATCATACACCTTGATGAAGCACAATCAACAGATGTAATAGCCAGAAAGGTGAATCAGTTTTTAAAGCAATAGCACCTATGATTATAAAATCAATAGCAATCGAGAACTTCCAGTGTTACTATGGAGGTCTTGACAAAAATAAATTCGAGTTCAGGAAAGGCTTAAATGTCGTCATTGGCGATAATGGTTCCGGAAAATCAAAATTATATGATGCCTTTTTTTGGGTATTGAACGACAAGGTGTTTGATTCGACCACAAGAGAATTATTCCATACATCTGCTACCAATATTAATATTGTTTCGGACAAAGCCAAATCAGAATGCAAAGTAGGTGGGAAAATAACAACTCGAGTAATGATTCATTTAGTAGATTATAAAGATCATAGCACCTATTCAGATGAATATATTCTTGAAAGAAGCTACACCATACAACGGGTAAAAGATGGAGCGGATTATACAAATGTTGATAACTGGAAAATCCCAGCGAACAGCATCACAACAATCGAAAAGAAGGATGTTATAGATTTTAAACCCATGTTTGGCAATGAATCATTTGATAGGATTGTACAGAAGCTTATACCTTCAGACATGAGTCAATACCTGTGGTTTCAAGGGGAACAAGTTGACAGTTTGATTGACTTTAAAAAAGAGAGTTCATTGACACAGGCCATCAATGTTTTGAGTGACATTAACTATTACGATACAATTATTCAGGTAGCTGAGAAAGTATATAAACAGGCCGAAGCTGCCTTTAAATCAGAGTTGAGAGAAAAATCGAAGAACGAAAATGAAGCGAGAGAATTAGCTCAAAAACAAGAAACATTAGACAAGCTAATTGCAAGAGATGAAGAAGATCTTTTAAAGATTAAGGAAAATTTACAAAATGCTGATGAAACTAAGGAAGATCTATTAGGAAAAATAAGTGATGCTAAGGAATTAGAACAGTTAAAATCGGACTTAAGAAATTCGAAGGAAAAGATCAATCGTATCGATATGGAATTGGAGCAAGCCAGAAAAGGATTTAATGCTAATTTATTCAGTAAACACTGGTTGTTAAGAAATGCAGGTCCCATTTTTACTAAATTCGAGCATTTGTGGAATGATTATGAAAGTACACGAGAGGATTTAAAAGTTGAGCATAAAATTAAGCAACAACAAGAAGAAGCCAAAAAACACCGCTTACCAGAAAATGTACCCAATGCATCATATTTATATGATATGTTGAAGGAAAAGCACTGCTTTTTGTGTGACAGGAAATTTGAAGAAAATGATCATGCTCATCAATATCTTTCAGATTTATTTGAGAAAACGAAATCAACAAGAGTGACCATCAAAGACATTGTTGTTAATGACTTCAAGCCTTTTTTTCAACAACTATACAACAATGGTTTCAATTTGAACGCTAATTCCATAGGATCTGTTGACGCATCTATCGCAAGTGAATTAGAAAAGATTGACAAGCTCGAAGAACAACGAAAGGATGCGCTAAATGGATTGTCCTTACTGGAAAAGAAAATGATGCATTTACATGGCACAAGTAGTATAACAGAAGATGAATCGAGAGATATTGTAAGAAAATTCCAACAATACGATCAGGATAAGGAGAAATTTCAAAAGCAGAAATTTGAAATAGAATACCGTATTGAAAGAAACCGAGCTGAATTAGCTGATATCCTGGAAAAGATGAAGGGTAACTTAGGGGATTCTATTAACCCGGATACCATTGAGAAGAAAGAAGTCCTGGAGAAGTTTTATGAGATTGCAAAGTCGACCCGAGAAATGGTTTACGAAGAACAGGTCCGACGAATAGAAGAAGAGGCCAACAAACATTTCTTAAGAATGACCTCAGAAAACAAATCAGTACAAGGCAAAATCATCCTTAAAAAGCATGGTGCTAATTATATGCCCAAGAATGTGGATGAATATGGATATGAACTATCGTCGATCAATGATTCGAACATTATCCTAATAAAACTCAGTACCATTATGGCGATTGTTACAGCGAGAGGCAAATCGGAGTTTCATCCTCTGATTTCGGATGCTCCCACATCGAAGTTTGGAGACAACTATACTATAGGCTTTTGTAATACCATAGATGATGTGTTTACCATGAGCATCATTTTCAGCAAGGATTTTTACCACAATTTGACCCTGCGCAATCGACTGTTGAATGAAGTAGACAATTTAGGTGCAGTATATGTTATTGAGCCTTCGATAAAAGAAGAAGATAGAACCAACCGTGTTGATTTATCAACCAAAATTACATTATTAAATTAATGGCCATGATTGATTTACTGGAAGAGTTAGGTAAAAAGACTCCAAGATATTCACAGAAACATCGCAAATTATTAGAAGGATTTGCAAAAAAAGGCGCTATTGATTACCACGAAAAGACAGAAAAGAGCTACGACTTAGGAAAATTCTTTAACAATTTCTATGAGTTTTACATTTACGCCGCATTTATTGGTTTGTATACAATGAATCCTGTTCCTATCATGGATAATGAGGAGACTAAAACTTTTGGTGTCCCAATGCGTGACTGGAACTCAAATGGATCAGGACAAACCGTTCAATATCTTTGGATGGCGATGTTGGTGGTTTCAGAGTTGGATTTTAATGAGCTTGAAAATATGGATCAAAAGGATGTTGAACGTGAGATGCGCAACATCAGTCGATTGATTGAAGCCTATGCCAATGGGGGATTTGATTTTATTGAATCAAAAGTGGCCGAGAACAAGGCTTTCTTTGATGATGATGATTGTTTTGTGAAGTTATTAAAAGAAGTTAATTGATTGTAATTTAAGAATTTTGATCGTAAGCATTCGGTCAACCCCGTCTTGTTTTTCAATCAAACCAGTATGCAGCTATGAGAGTTTCTCCAAAGTATTCGGAGAACTTT
>JAFGWF010000024.1 GCA_016937295.1 Bacteroidales bacterium | reverse complement strand
TTGCGATGGTGGGTAATCCCAAACCTATGAGCTTCGTCTCGTGCGTGTTGAATAAGCCGCAGACTCTCCGATTTCTTGTCGAGATAGAGTGGAATAGTATCACCCGGGAAATAAATCTCTTCAAGTTTCTTGGCTATTCCGATGATGGTCAAGCGGCTACGAATTCCCAACTTATCCAAACTTTTCACTGCTGCCGACAGTTGTCCTTTTCCGCCATCAATAATAATCAGTTGTGGAAGTTGTTGGTTTTCAGCCAATAAACGACTGTAACGTCTTGTGATGATTTCTTCCATGGACGCAAAATCGTTGGGTCCTTCAACCGTTTTCACATTGAAATGCCGATAATCCTTTTTACTGGGTTTTGCATTTTTAAATACCACACAAGCAGCAACCGGATTCGTCCCTTGGATATTGCTATTGTCGAAACACTCAATATGTTCGGGCAATTGATTCATTCGCAAATCTTTGCGTAGTTGTTCCAAAATTCGTTTGCTATGTCGCTCAGGGTCAACTAAGTCTTGACGCTTTCGCAAGTCGAGCATAAAAAATTTGGCATTACGCTCCGAAAGCTCCAAAAGGGTTTTTTTGTCGCCACGCTGAGGCAAAGTAAACCGAACTCCGGGCAATTCTATTGGTATTTCAAAAGGGATAATGATTTCTTTAGAGTTGCTGAAAAAACGGGTGCGTAACTCCACGATAGTATGCGCTAAAACGTCCTCCATAGGCTCATCAAGATGCGACTTCACTTCAACCGAATGCGACTGAACCACTGCACCTTGCACCACTTTCATATAGTTTACAAAATGATTCTGATTTTCGGAAAGGATGCTAAAAACGTCGGCATCTTCCACCGTTGAACTCACTACCGCCGACTTGCTTTGGTAGGTCTCCAAAATCTGCAATTTTTCTTTAATTTCTTGAGCCTTTTCAAATTCCATATCCTTAGCAAAACCCATCATTAACTCACGCAAATTTCGAATAACCAAGGAGCTATTCCCGCGCAGAATCTCCTTCACCGACCGTATATCTTCGTTATAATCGTCCTCAGTTTGCTTGCCAACGCAGGGCGCTTTACAATTGCCCAGATGATACTCCAAACACACATCGAATTTGCCGGCTTGAATGGACTCTTTGCTAAGTTTTAGTTTACAGGTTCGTAACGTAAACAACTGATTTATAAGCTCCAACATCGTGTGCATCATTCTGCCGGAAGCATAGGGTCCAAAATATTGCGAACCATCTTTTACAACATTTCTGGTGCTGAAAACCCGTGGGAAAGGTTCATTTTTTACCACAATCCACGGATACGTTTTGTCGTCTTTAAGTAAAATATTATACCGAGGTTGAAACTTTTTGATTAATGAATTTTCAAGAAGCAGAGCATCAATTTCGGTTTTCACAACAATCACTTTGATGTCGGCAATTTTGCGAACCAAATAAGTGATTTTTGCACCATGATTGGCATCTGCATTGAAATAGGAGCCAACCCGCGATTTTAGACTTTTGGCCTTTCCTACATAAATTATCTTGCCCTTATCGTCAAAATATTGATAAACACCGGGTTTATGCGGCAATGTTTTCAGAATAGTCTGAAGATGAGACTGATATTTGGGATTTGCCAGAGCCATTTATTTCCTAAAAATCAAGCGAATTTTATTTACACCTGGAGTTTCTAAATAAGGCATCAAGCTGATAAACTCGATATGATAAACCCCATTAGCGGCAAAATTTCCGGCAGATTCCAAATCTTTCCTCAGAAACTGCAAATTGGGGCCTTGATGTTCACCAACTTCAAAATTGGCAATAGGCAATTCAAAAACCTGATTGCGCATTTCTCCGCTATGACTTTCGCTTATCAATTGAAATATAAGCTGTTCGCTAACAAATCGGCTGTCTTTTTCAATCTCCAAGACAAGCTGATAAGGACCTTGATCCGGTATCACTACCGAATCCCAGACTAAAGGCGTAAACTTATTCCATAAACCATTTTCAATGGATTTTTCCAATACAATTTCCTCAGGTTGTGAGCAGCTAACTGCGAAAATAAGAATTGATAGATAAAGAACAAAAACTAAACGTTTCATAAATATTTGGATTTTAGTATTGAGCCGATTGGATATATTGCCAAATAACTTGTGGAAAATACTCGTATTCAAGATGATGAACCTTATTAGCAATATCTTCAGGACTATCGTCTGGGGCAATATCAACCTTTGCCTGAAAAATGATTGCACCCTCATCGTAATTTTCGTTGACCTGATGAATCGTAATTCCGGATTCCGTTTCGCCGGCTTCTTTAACTGCTTGATGCACACGCATTCCGTACATTCCTTTTCCGCCAAACTTGGGCAGCAAAGCGGGATGAATATTTACAATTCTTCCAAAAAAACTTTGCGTTATTTCGGTGGGAATTCGCAATAAAAATCCGGCTAAAATGATGAAATCCGTGTTGTCGTCAAGAAGTTGCTTTAATACGATACTGGTTTCCCGAAACTGCTTAGCGGTGAATAATAATTCAGGAATTTCAAGATTTTTGGCTCGCTCTCTAACGAAAGCCTCGGCATTATTACAAAATATCCGAGTAAATTTAATTCGTTTATTATCAGCAAAATATCGCACGATATTCTCTGCATTACTGCCATTTCCTGAAGCAAAAATGGCTATTCGTATTTCTTCCCTTTGATTCATTTCAATCTAAAAATTCCCGTTGTGCAAATATGATAAAAAATTGCGTTCATTATAAAAATACTAATGCGCTTCAAGCCAGTCGCGACCTGTATTAGAGTCAACAACCACAGGCACACGAAGTGGTATGGCATTTTTCATTTTATCCACCACAATTGCCCGCAGTTTTTCCACTTCTTCAATGGGCACATCAAAAACCAATTCGTCGTGTACTTGCAAAATCATCTTGGCATTAAGCTGCTGTTTGAGCATTTCGTTATGAATATCAATCATTGCAATTTTAATCATATCCGCCGAAGAGCCCTGAATTGGAGCGTTAATGGCATTTCGTTCGTCGAAACCTCGAACAATGGCATTTCCGCTATTGATGTCGCGCAAGTAGCGCCTACGTCCTAAAATCGTTTCCACAAAACCATGCTGTCGAGCAAACTCTATCTGCTTGTCCATGAATAGTTTAACTAATGGATATTCACTAAAATAAGCATTAATAATTCGGGTAGCTTCACCACGTGGAATATTCAGATTTTCGGAAAGTCCGAATGCTGAAATGCCATAAATAATTCCGAAATTGACACTTTTGGCGTGGCTGCGCATATCCCGCGTAACCTCATTTTCGCTCACCCCATAAACGCGTGCTGCCGTAGCCTTGTGAATATCTTTGCCTTCCGAAAAATCGCTTATCATCTGCAAATCGCCACTGAAATGAGCCATTAACCTAAGCTCGATTTGTGAATAATCGGCAGCAAGAAAAACAAAATCGTTGGAAGTTGGGACAAAAGCCTTGCGGATTTCCTTGCCTAAATCGGTTCGCACCGGAATATTTTGAAGGTTTGGATTATTGGAGCTCAGTCGTCCGGTAGCAGCAACTGCTTGATTATAAGACGTATGAATGCGGCCTGTTTTCGGGTTTACCAATCGAGGCAATGCGTCCACATAAGTCGATTTCAATTTGGTCAACTGCCGATAGTCCAAAATATGCTTGACGATTTCGTGCCGATGAACCAATTTCACTAAAATCTCCTCACCGGTTTTGTATTGCTTAGTTTTGGTCATTTTGGGCTTTTTGTCAATTTCGAGCTCCTCGAAAAGCACTACTCCCAACTGACGCGGCGAGGCGATATTAAACTCATGACCTGCAAGCAGATATATTTCTTTTTCAACCTTTTCAATTTGAGAACCCAACTCATCCGAAAAACGTCCAAGCGC
>JAFGWF010000183.1 GCA_016937295.1 Bacteroidales bacterium | reverse complement strand
CGAGGTCATCGAAATAGTGCTTCCTTCAAAATCTTCCTGAAACACAATGGTCTGACTATAACCAAGATACATCAGAAAAATTCCAATTAGCGTAAAAATTCCTCTTTTCATAAGTAAAGTATTAATGTAAGTAAAACAGTATTGTTTGTTCGTTAACAATGTGGTTGCTAATTCAGCACAAATATAGTTTTTTTTTTATAACCTAATATTTTTTAGGAAATTTGATTAAAAAAAAAGTTCTTTTTTAATAAAAAATAAAATAAATTACATAAAACAAACTATATCAATTCGATAACTGTTAGGTTTTGAAAAAATAACAAAATCTATAAAACCGGGAGTTTTACTTCAACTCGACTTTCCGTATGGCACCTGTATTTGGATAAAGTTGAACATTTACATTTCCGGCAGGCAGAGAAGTAACCACCCCAAATTGGCTAATCAGAAAGCTGGCTTCGGCAATTTGCTCAACACCATTGAGAATCGAAAATTTAGCATATTCAGGAATTCTGTAAAAAAATCCATTGGTAGTTTCGATTTTTTGATTATTGGCAGTTATAAATTCATTAAGAGCCATCGTGTTTTTGCCACGACTCACTTTGATATAGACCATTTGTCCTCCTTGAAATTCATCGTCCACCACGCCGGTATATTTAGAGAACTTAAAGAGAGGAATTAATGCGTTATAGATGTGTGATTCAGGGATATAGGTATAGCGATATTGATAGGTATAGGTTTCGGTGATTCCCATAAAAAGCATCATATATTCTTTCTCAAGTTTCAAAAGTTCATCATTCATCAGACGTATAGTAGCATCTGAATACGCTACTTCCTGAGCACCTGTAATAATATCAAGTCTTTGATCCTTAATTACCGTTATAAAATCAGCAGCTTCACGCGCCTTTTCTTCAAGCGTTTTTTCGACCATACTACGCCTGACAATTCTTTTTTCGATGGTCATTGTGTCCACATTCAATTTTTCCACAATAGTGTCGATTTGCTCTTTTAAGTTGGCTCCCGTAAAATATTTAAAGGTTTCGGAATAATCAATCTCCGTCTTCTCCATTTGCTGTCGCTGTTCCTCCATCACTCTATCCTCGCTGTTATCGTTGATGTCTTGAAGTAATCCGGATTCGCTAAAACGGAGCAACAAGGAATTTCTTTGGGAAGATTTGTATTTTGATAAATCAACAAAATAATATTGCTCAGGATCCGGCTCAGAATAGGCGTTCATTTTTACATCAGTGATTGAAAAACTTACTGAATTAGTTTCAGGAACGTTTTTGATGCCAAGATATTTTGAAGCATACTTGGCATAAGGGCCACTTATATGTCTGGTTTTTGTGACAATTATATCAATACTAACCGCGTTGCGTGGCAAAGCATAATAAAATCCAGGACTGCCTTGAGCAGGCTCTATATTGTTAACTTTCAACACATTATATGTGTTCATGCTGCAAGCGGTTAAAAATAAAATAAGTCCGATAACTGTTATATGTCTCAATATTTTCATGTTCAAAATAATCAAAGCGTTGGAAATCTACTATCGCAGTTTGACAAAAATACACATTTAGTCGATAGACTTTGTAGTTTTTTTTCAAAGCCTGCCTGCCAAGATTTATTCATAGTTTTTCAAGATAAAATAATCCTTCAACTCTGTGTTTTATCAAAAAATTGGTATATATTTGCTGCTTTAAGTTCATTTTCCGTTTGGGTTTTCCTATTTAATCTATTGAAACTTTCGTATAACTATTTCGAAATTTCATTTTTTGCTTGCGATTAATACCGATTATTGTAAGGAGAAACAAAATTGAAAACCTAACGAATCCGTTTGAATAGAAACTCAAAATCAAAATATTATGAATTTAGAAATAGAAATTATACAACTTTCTGAAGAGGACATAAAAAGACGTGAAATCGACCGGTGGCCAATATGGACTAAGGAAGTCAGTAAATTCCCTTGGACTTACGACAGTCGTGAAGAGTGTTTGATTTTAGAAGGCGAAGTGGTAGTTTCGACAGAAAGAGGAGAATACCATATCAAAGCAGGAGATTTTGTGATTTTTCATGAGGGAGTTTCGTGTCGATGGGAGATAAAAAAGCCCATAAGAAAACATTATAATTTCGCTTAAAACACTTGATAGATAGATTATTTATTGGTAAATTTGGGGTCTGCGTTCTATTGTATAACCATTAAACCATGAAGTTATGAAAAAGGGAATTGTTGTTGAATCGACCGGAAGTTGGTACATCGTAGAAGAGTCGGATGGTAGCAGAACAAACTGTAAACTCAAAGGCAGCTTCAAAACCAAAGGAATAAAAAACACAAATCCCATTGCTGTAGGCGACAATGTGGCTTTTGAAATGGTGGAAGAAGTCGGGCTTATCAAACAAATATTTGAGCGAAGAAACTATATCATTCGCAAGTCCACCAAATTATCGAAGAAACACCACATAATCGCTTCCAATATCGATCAAGCAGTTATCATTGCGTCATTATTTGAGCCACGAACTACTACCGGTTTTATTGATCGGTTTCTGATTACGGCAGAAGCGTATTCGGTGCCTGCAATAATTGTTTTCAACAAAATTGATCTCTATTCTGACGAACTCTTGGAAGAATTAGACAGACTCACCGAAATTTATGCTCAAGCCGGTTATGAATCCATTCATGTTTCGGCCAAAGAGGGACTGAATTTGAACATGCTAATTTCGGCTTTAAAGGGAAAAAACAGCCTTTTTTCAGGGCATAGCGGTGTGGGCAAATCGGCACTGATAAATGCCATTGACCCATCGAAGAATCTAAAAATCGGTGAGGTTAGCGACTACCATTCCAAAGGAAAACACACCACAACCAACGCCTCAATGCACAAGTTGCAATTTGGCGGACATATCATCGACACCCCCGGCATCAAGGAGTTTGGACTTATCGACTTTCATTTGGCCGAGTTGAGTCATTTCTTCCCTGAGATGCGCAACTATTTGGGCCAGTGCAAGTTTAACAACTGCAAGCACGAAAAGGAGCAAGGATGCAAGGTGATAGAAGCCGTTGAGCAAGGCCATATCAGCGAAGAACGCTATTACAGCTACCTTAAGATATTAAACGATGAAGCTCTTTTGGAGTACGAAAATCAGTTTAGAGAATAATCTTCAAACCTTCCTGCATGATTTTTAAACTTTCCGATGAACTGATTTTTCCGCCTGTAGAATATGCCGATTCGGATGGCGTACTGGCTATTGGGGGCGATTTGTCTGTGTCACGACTATTACTTGCATATGCTTCGGGCATTTTCCCATGGTTTAATGAAGGCGATCCAATTCTTTGGTGGGCTCCTCCCCTGCGCCCGATTTTTACACCCGGCCATCTTAAAGTGTCCAAAAGTTTACGGCAAATTATCCGAAAAGGTGTCTATAAAGTCACTTTTGACAGAGCCTTTGAAGAAGTGCTATTTCACTGTGCTTCTGTGCCCCGTGAAGGACAGTTTGGCACTTGGTTGACTGCCGACATGAAAAAGGCTTATACCATTCTATTTCAACTCGGTTATTGTCATAGTGTTGAAGCTTGGCATCAAGACCAATTAGTCGGTGGACTTTACGGAGTGAGCATTGGGGGGTTTTTCGTAGGAGAATCGATGTTTCATTTGAAAGACAATGCCTCAAAAGTAGCTTTTTATTACCTTTCGGAATGGCTTCACGAGTTAGGATTTCATTTTATTGATGGTCAAGTACCTACGAGTCATCTGATGAGCTTAGGAGCTAAGGAAGTTGCCCGAAATGATTATATGGCTTTACTTCGAAAAGCCATACAATATCAACCACATACGAAGAATTGGAGAGGGAAAATGTTTGGATTATCCCAATCTAAATAATCTTAACTTTCAATAAAACAAACTTTCAAAGTAGTCTTATCCTAATAGTTTTGAATTACACAAAATATAACCCCACCTTTTTCTCAACTCAATTTGTAATCGATGCCTAATGCTTTCATGGCTTCGATGAAGGAATCGGGTT
>JAFGWF010000182.1 GCA_016937295.1 Bacteroidales bacterium | reverse complement strand
TTAAACACCATTTAAACACCATTTAAACACCATTTAAACACCATTTAAACCCTGTTTCAATGCCATTTAAACACAATAAAATCTCTGTTAAAATTTTAACACCCTCCCCTCTTTTCTGCCTCTTATCAATGTCTTTTTGGACTCAAAATTGGCTCAAAAGGCAATATTTTTTACTTGGACTTGGTATGGACTTGGTATGGACTTGATACGGACTTGAATTGGGTTGGAAAAATGGGTGGTTTTTAACGCAAAAAGCGGTGTTAAAATTTAAACAACTGCTGTCCTCTGTCTTCTGACCTCTGACTTCTGTCCTCTGACCTCTGACTTCTGTCCTCTGACCTCTGTCCTCTGACCTCTGACTTCTGACCTCTGTCCTCTGACTTCTGACCTCTGACCTCTGTCCTCTGACTTCTGACCTCTGTCCTGTAATTGCGTAGAACAATAGTAGAACATATTCAAGAAAAAAAGAAAAAAGTAGCTACGACAAAACTATAAAAATACGCCTAACAAACTGAAATAAAACAAAAAGACAAAAAAAAAGGAAACAATGTTTAATTGTTTCCTTTGGGAGTGATCCCGCCGAGATTCGAACTCGGGACCCTTTGATTAAAAGTCAAATGCTCTACCGGCTGAGCTACGGAATCATCCTTATTTATCTTGAGGTTTTATCCTCTCGTAAAGGGGTGCAAAAGTAGAACTTTTTTCTTATGCTCCAAATGTTTTTTTAAAAAAATGAAGGTTTTGGTGTATTCCTTCAGCTATTGAAATGAATATCAGACTTTAAGTGTTTTTTTAACTTTACATTCTAATAACTCAAAACTCTTTACCCTGTATTTCCTATTTTTGCGCAAATTTTTATTCAATGCACGAAATTATAGCTCAGCAAGTAAATATTGCCCCAAAACAGGTGGCAAATACCATCAAATTATTGGAAGATGGTGCAACTATCCCTTTTTTAGCGCGCTATCGAAAAGAGGCAACAGGAAATCTCGATGAGGTTGAAATCAGTTCAATCAGGGATGCGCTCACCAGATTAAAAGCCTTAATTCACCGTAAAGAATTTATAATCAATATTATAAGAGAATCAGGCCAACTTACCCCCGAGTTATTAGATGAGCTCAACAATTGCTACGACGAAACAACTCTCGAAGACATTTACTTGCCGTTCAAACCTAAGCGCAACACAAAGGCAGAAAAGGCTCGCTCTATGGGTTTAGAATATTTGGCGGCGTCAATTATGGCTCAAAATACCCATCGAACCGAGCAGGTTGCTCTAAACTATGTTGGAAAAGACAAGGCAGCCTCAGTTACCGAAGCGATTGAATATGCAGGATATATTGTAGCCGAGTGGATTAGTGAAAGCATTCCAGTAAGAAATCGCCTGCGCAACTATTTCAACCGAAAGAGTATTATCCATTCAAGTTTGGCAAAAAACGCAACTGATTCTGAAGGAGTTTACAGAAATTACCACGACTTTTCGGAGCCGGTTTTCAAAACCACATCGCATCGACTTTTGGCACTTTTCAGAGGTGAAAATGAGGGCATTCTCCGAATAAAAATTCAACCGGACTTAAATGAAGCATTGGAAATAATCGAAAAAATTGTTGTAAAAAAAGATTCCGCAAATCCTGAACTTGTTCGTAACATTATCAAGGATTCGTATAAACGGCTGTTAGCCCCTTCATTAGAAACGGAATTGCGAACGAATTTAAAATCAGAGGCTGACAAAACGGCTATAGATGTTTTTGGGAAAAATTTGGAACAACTACTGATGATGCCGCCGATGCCGCAAAAGCGCATTCTTGCTATCGATCCGGGATTTCGCACCGGGTGCAAGGTTGTTTGTCTCGACGAAAACGGCCAACTACTTCATAATGAAACCATTTACCCACATCCACCACAAAAGGAAACGGCTTTGGCGATGAAAAAATTGAACTCTTTGGTGCAGCAATTCAATATAGATGTGATTGCCATTGGCAATGGAACGGCTGGCCGTGAGACAGAGCATTTTCTGAGTAAAATACGCTTTGCCAAGCCATTAACTGCAGTGATGGTAAACGAAAATGGCGCATCGATTTACTCGGCTTCTGCCGCTGCAAGACGCGAATTTCCACAATACGACATAACCGTTCGAGGAGCAGTTTCCATAGGGCGCCGCCTTGCCGACCCTCTGGCCGAGCTTGTAAAAATAGACCCTAAAGCCATTGGTGTTGGGCAATATCAGTACGATGTGGATCAAAAAGAGCTTAAGCAACGACTTGATGATGTGGTGATGAGCTGTGTGAATCGGGTCGGTGTGGATTTGAATACCGCAAGTGCAGAGCTCTTGCAATACGTTTCAGGAATCGGCGAAACGGTATCCAGAAATATTGTTGAGTTTCGCAATCAAAATGGGAGTTTCCTTTCAAGGGAGCAGCTTTTACAAGTGCCCAAATTAGGACCAAAAGCCTACGAACAAGCGGCGGGATTTATCCGATTGCGCAACAGTGTCAACCCGCTCGACGGCACTGCCGTGCATCCTGAGTCCTATTTCCTTGTGGAAAAAATCGCTAAAGAAGCCAAGCTTTCGGTTGCTGATTTAATTCGCAACGAAGACGTCTTAAACTCCTTAAAACCGGAAAAATACATTACCGAAAAAATTGGTTTACAAACTATTATCGACATTATTGAAGAGTTGAAAAAGCCAAACCGCGACCCACGAAAGCGACTTCGACAGATGGAGTTTAGTAAGGAAATTCATCGGGTTGAGGATTTAAAAGAAGGCATGATAGTTAATGGAGTCGTAACGAATATCACCGGTTTTGGCGCATTTGTGGATTTGGGTGTTCACCAAGACGGATTGATTCATATATCGAATATGTCGGACAAATTCGTCTCAGACCCTTATAAAATTGTGAGCATCAACGATTTTCTGGAAGTAGAAATTGTAAGCTTGGACATATCAGCCAAAAGGATTAATTTGAAGTTAATCAGAAAAATCTGAGATAAGCCACTAATTCATGGAAACCTGATGATGACTATGCACAAACAAGATATCGCCCATTTCATCGTTTCCAATAAACAGTGAATTTCCGTTCTCGTCAATGTCGTGTCCTCTAAAACCCATTATCACTAAACCTGCATTAATGCTATGCTTTTTAATCACATCTAAATCGCTCAACGAATTATTTTCAGGCTTAATAAGTTCTACATTTTTCTCGGAAATTGGAATGCGGCCTTGTCTTATTAAGTCGAGAAGCTCGTCTCGATTTTGCTCAACATCCGAATTTCCGGCCAAATAGAACACTTTTACAGAGCCATTTTTCCAATCAGGATGACCGAGAATGGTATAGGCAAGCAAAATCATTAGGTTAGCGTTTGCCGTATCATCGTGACGAATCCACACGTGAATCCCGTTTTTAAACAAAATATCTTTGGAAGAGGACGACAGAATGGCGATATTTTGTCCTGCGGTTTCAACCATTGGATAGTTATCAAGAATTTGCTTTAAGCCAATATTGTCGCTGCGCAAATATTCACAAAGCACCATATTATTGGCCATGCCCGAAATTCCGGGCAACTGAACTACTTGAGCGATGGCAGAGGTAAATGAAGGGGAAATCATGGTGCTGATGAACACATGATGCTTTCGTTCTTCGTATTTTTCGATGATAGTTGTCAAATCTGCCTCCGATTTTTCTTTCGATTCATTATTAAAAAACCCTTTAATCAGATGAATATATGTACCATAACCATAGCGAAACGAAATCCAATTGAGCATATCAAAAGCATTTGAGCGCCTTATCCCATCGGAAGAAACACATACGACTGCCGGTCGCCATTTTTCATTGGTTTCAATCACCTTCGACTTTTGCATCATAATCCTCAGCCGCATAGACGTTTGATAAACAGCACCTTGAAAAATAGATTCCAAACCTC
>JAFGWF010000023.1 GCA_016937295.1 Bacteroidales bacterium | reverse complement strand
TTTTTGCTGCAGCCCAAAAAAGTAAACAAAAAAGGCCGCCGCTGCGCAAAAATGGCTAAAATTCAGAGGTTCAGTGCTAAAATATTTTAACTTCTCCTTATAGCCTCCAAAGCTTTAGCGAATGAAGCTAATCACTTAAATTATAATCCCTCCGCTAAATCTTCGTAGTCTAACGTTCGTCAAACAGAAAATAATTTTTAACGCCCTGAACCTCTGAATTTTTAAACGCCATTTTTACGAGGCGGGAATTCAACTTGCTCCTCGCAAGTTGTTTGGTGGTGATAGCCTCCTGTTTTAGTTGAAAGGAGCAAAACATTTGATTTAGTGGTGAAACCTACAACCCACTATACAACTGCCGAGGGCTGACGCCGTTATTTATTTTCTTTTGGGTTCAATGCCCAAAAAAATATCGAAAAGCCAATTTTCATCAAGAGAAAATTCAAGACGAAACCTTAGGGAATGGGAGAAGCTCCTCCCGGCAGCTATCGGGATTATGAGGAGATTACTCCCATTCCGTTAGGTTTTGTGAAGCATTTTCTTAAAGAGGGAAATAAGCCTTGACTTTTTGTGCCTCCGCTAAAGTATCTACTCATTTATCACAGATATTTTCTATAATTCGGCGGTTGGCAACCGCCAAATTATCTCAGAGCCCCATATCCTATTAACTGATTAACTTAACTATGGATTTGTCAACCGGTTGATACGCCCCATACGCCCTGTAGGGCGTATATACACGGGGTGGGTTACTAAAAATGAATTCCTAAATGAATTGTTATTAGGTTTTGCAACACTTTAATGTCGATGGGTTTTACATAAAAAGCATCGCAGCCTGCTTCCATCATACTCTCCTCTTCGCCACGCTGCGTAAAAGCAGTGATGGCAGCAATGAACAAATCTGGTCGAACCTTTTTTATCTGCTTTGTAGCTTCCACACCACTTACAACCGGCATTTTTATATCCATCAAAACCAGCTTTATTTCGGGTTTCAGACGACAAAAATTCACCGCCTCCTGGCCGTTAATTGCCCGAAAATATGGGATATTCATTCGTTTTAGAATAACTTCCAAAAAATAAAAATTCGATTCCTCGTCTTCTGCTACCAAAACTGCCGGTCTGGCTTCAGTCGGCTTGGTTTCTGTATTGCTTATCTTTGATTGCTTTGGACTTTTTGGAACAGTAAAATAAAAAGTACTTCCCTTGCCAAGCGCCGACTCAACGTAAATACGGCCACCAAGTAATTCAAGAATACCCTTTGCGATGGATAACCCCAAACCACTTCCTTCAAATCCGCGAGAAATGCTATAATCCTCCTGAGTGAAAGCGTTGAATATTGTTTCCAATTTCTCTTGGTTAATGCCACGCCCTGTGTCTTTTACGTAAAATTCAAATTCATTTTCCAACTCATTACAACCTATCCTTATGCTTCCTGAATTCGTAAATTTTACGGCATTATTTATTAAAGAACAGAAAACTTTGTTAAATAGCATTGGATTGGTGTAGAATTCGGCTTCAATAAGGTGCTTAGGTATTTCATTGCTAAATTCAATCGGTTTATCGCCAATCAACACCTTAGTATTGTGCAGTATTTTATCAAACTCCGACTTCAAAACATGGTTCACGAGATTAACATCCATCGAGCCACTGGTTAAAAGGGCTATGTCGGTATAATCAGTAATCGTTTGAATCAAACGCTGACTACTGCTTTCCAAGTGCATTAAATATGTTTCCTTCTCTTCAGAAGTTAAATCAATGTCGGCCATGAATTTGCTAAAACTCAGGATGCCATTCAGCGGTGTTCGTATCTCGTGAGAAATATTATTGATAAATGCCGATTTGAGCCTGTTGCTCTCTTCGGCTTTGAGTTTGGCTTGAATCAAATTGTTTTCAAATTTGTGTCGTTCGATTGCACTACCAATGGCAGCCGCCATAGAATAAAGAATGCTACGCTCGGCCAATCCCCACTCAACGGATTGTGAGCAATTATCGAAACCTATAAAACCCCAAAACCTATCTTCAACTTTAATCGGAACCACAATTAAGCTTATAATATTCTGAGGGTCAAGAATTTGTTTCTCTAAAGGAGGAAAATCAACAACATTGCCCGCAATATATAAGCCCTCACTTAGTCTTTCGTGCCAGCGAGGAAAATATTCTTTAAACGGCACATTTTGCAATTCAGGGTTATCAATTTCGGGATGTATTCCTTTGTTAACCCATTCAAAACGCTGACTGGCTAAGGGGTTATCCGGTGGACTATTTTGGTCTAATTCAAACAAATATACCCGATCCTGACCCGATGCTTCGCCGATGATATTGAGAGCTTTCTGAATGGAAATATCTAAATTTTTATTCTGCAAAAGTGCTTGATTCGATTCAGCCAACCCCCGTAAAAGAATATCTTGCTTTTTGAGGGCATGTTCAACCTCTTTTTTATCGGTAATATCACGTGCCGAACCAATAATACCAATCAAAGTGCCTTCGTTGTTGAGCAATGGTGCATGATGAACATCAAGATGATAAAATCGCCCATTAACATAGCCATAATCTTCATATTGCAAATGAGGCATATCCGATTGGATTGCCTTGTCGTAGCTAACATTCCTTCCCCCAAACGTAAACCATTTGTCATCGTTTGGTCGCTTAAGCTGCTGACGTTTTATAAAAAAATCTTCGGTCTTTCCAATTGGTTCATCGGTGTTTTGTGCTATCAAAATCTTATCGCAGTATGCCTTATTGACAAAAATATATTTTCCTGATAAATCCTTTGCCCAGAGCATATCGGGCATCGTATCAGCCATCAAACGAAAACTGGTGTACAAGTTTTTATACTTCAATTCACCTTCCATTATCGATTTCTGTTGCTTGATTATTTCAGTAATATCACGAATGATGATTAAAATACTTCCTTGCTGACGTGGTATGTTTTGATAAAAAATCTGAAGCGTCTGTGATTCTGTCTCAAATTCAAGATCCCTTTCGTGCTCTTTCTTGTTTCTTAGAATAAAAATCAATAAATCTTTGTGAGATGCTTTGATATCTTTCAGTGGCGTTCCTGTGGGTGGAACAGATTCTAACTCCAAGAACCTAACTGCAGCAATATTAATATCCTGAAGTCGCTCGTTGCTGTCGATTACTAAAATTCCATCGCGAATGGTTTCTAAAATCAATCCGTGGGCAATAGGCACAATATCAAAGAGATGCATGTAAAATATTGCCACAATGAATAAAATGCCACTGAAGATTATCGTTGCAGGAGTTAAGTTCAATCCCGGAACAGGCGACAAATCAAAAATATAAATAATGCTGGCAACCCAAGGGCCTAAACCACCAATAAAAATTATCCATCCGTGGGTTTTAAATGTGGAACGATTTAGAATTATATATTTGAAAACCAATACGGTAGCGGTTAGAAACAAAATATAATTATAGCCAACATTTCCTATCCAAAACCAAAGTCCATGATAATATTCAATTAGGTTAGTTTCTGGATTTATTTCCGAAAAACCCGTCCAAACAAGATTATGAAAGGTATTAGTGAACGATAAAACAATAGTGGTGATGGGAAACAAAAGTGTCAGGAAAAAAGCCTTGTGCCGAATCAGGGATGTAAATCCGGTGAATCGAGCAGCGAATATCAGGTAAAACAAAGGCACGAAAACCGATGGAATATATTCAATTTGCGACCATAAAACCTTTCCTTCAACAGTGGTAGCGCCTGCCTCTCCCGTGTTGACTAACGCCCATAATCCTGCAAACAACATCAACAAACTCAACTCCTTACCACCTTTTGTGGAGCGCTTTTGCCAAGCCATTACCGCCACAAATATGGATATTAATGCTGTTATTAGAAAAAAAACAGATATATCAGAAAATATATGCATTTTAATTAAGCCACTTTCAATTCTCTTTAAAAGTCAACAAATGTACAACAAATTTAAAAGAATGTTTACGTTATGAAATGCAATATTGTTTTATATCACACATCAAATTAGGTTAAAAAAAACAAAATACGTTTTTAACACTTGTCTAACCCCCAAAAATCACTAATTTTGCGCCTCTATTTTTATTTATTCTAAATAAGATAAAATGAGTGATTCAAACCAAATTTTAGATGAAGTAACGCAAAGCGATTATAAATATGGCTTTGTTTCCAATATTGAAACCGAAACTATTGAAAAAGGATTGAATGAAGACGTAGTACGTTTGATTTCGATGAAGAAAAAGGAGCCCGATTGGCTTTTAGATTATCGGTTAAAAGCATTCAGAAAATGGCAACAAATGGACATGCCGGACTGGGCACATTTAAAGATTCCCCCGATTGATTTTCAGAATATTATTTATTATGCAGCGCCAAAAAAGAAAGAAACTTTAACCAGTTTGGAGGAAGTTGATCCGGAGCTTATCGACACCTTCAACAAATTAGGAATTTCATTGGAAGAGCAAAAACGCTTGACCGGAGTGGCCGTTGATGCCGTGATTGACAGCGTAAGCGTAAAGACCACTTTTACGGCTACCTTAGCAAAATATGGAATCATATTTTGCAGCTTTAGCGAAGCCGTTCAAGAGCATCCCGAATTGGTTCGAAAATATTTGGGCTCGGTTGTTCCTTATACCGACAACTATTTTGGAGCGCTAAATTCGGCAGTTTTCAGCGACGGTTCGTTTTGCTATATTCCAAAAGGTGTTCGTTGTCCGATGGAATTGTCCACCTATTTCAGGATAAATGCCGCCAACACAGGTCAATTTGAGCGCACACTTATCGTAGCAGATGAGGGCTCTTATGTTTCCTATCTTGAAGGCTGCACAGCCCCACAACGTGATGAAAATCAGCTCCATGCAGCCATTGTTGAAATTATTGCCCACAAAGATGCCGAGGTGAAATATTCCACCGTACAAAACTGGTATCCTGGTGACAAAGAAGGCAGAGGAGGCATTTATAATTTCGTAACAAAGCGTGGATTATGCGAAGGTGCAAATTCAAAAATCTCGTGGACACAAGTCGAAACGGGCTCCGCAATCACCTGGAAATATCCGTCTTGCGTTCTGAAAGGCGACAATTCGGTTGGAGAATTTTACTCTGTTGCAGTAACAAATAATTATCAACAAGCCGACACAGGTTCTAAGATGATTCATTTGGGCAAAAATACGCGCTCCACCATTGTCAGCAAAGGTATTTCGGCAGGAAGAAGTCATAACAGCTACCGTGGTCAGGTGAAAATCAACAAAAATGCAACCGGAGCAAGAAATTTCTCTCAATGCGATTCTTTGCTTTTGGGCGACAGATGCGGCGCACATACGTTCCCTTACATCGACACAAAAAACGCCTCAGCCATCGTTGAACACGAAGCCACAACTTCACGCATTTCTGACGATCAATTATTTTATTGCCAGCAGCGAGGCTTAGATGCAGAAAAATCTATTAGCCTGATTGTGAATGGTTATGCAAGAGAAGTGTTAAATCAACTGCCAATGGAGTTTGCCGTTGAAGCGCAAAAACTACTTGCCATCAGTTTGGAAGGCAGTGTTGGATAAACATAATGAATAAAACTAAAAACCCTAATAAAATGTTAGAAATAAAAGATTTACATGTTTCAATTCAAGGCAAAGAAATACTTAAAGGATTGAATTTGTCTGTAAAACCCGGCGAAGTTCATGCGATTATGGGCCCCAACGGCACCGGAAAAAGCACCTTAGCCAACGTAATTACCGGACGAGATATTTACGATAATATATCAGGTGAAATCATTTATAAAGGGAAAAACCTCATGGAAATGGCTATTGAAGACCGCGCTCGTGAAGGTATATTCCTGAGTTTTCAATATCCTGTGGAAATTCCGGGAGTGAGCATCACCAATTTTATGCGTGCCGCCATGGACGAAATATACCTTTACAGGGGCAAAAAACCCATGTCGGGAGGTGAGTTTTTGAAATACTTCAACGAAAAGAAACAGTTTGTCGAAATGACGGCCAATCTTGCCAATCGTTCCGTCAATGAAGGCTTTTCGGGAGGCGAAAAAAAGAAAAACGAAATATTTCAAATGGCCATGCTCAACCCTGATTTAGCTATCCTTGACGAAACCGATTCGGGATTAGATATCGATGCGCTTAGGATTGTAGCCAACGGGGTAAACAAGTTGCGCACTCCTGAAAATGCCACCATCGTAATAACTCACTATCAGCGCCTTTTAGACTATATTGTTCCTGATTTTGTGCATGTTCTGTACGGCGGAAAAATTGTGAAAACCGGAGGAAAAGAGTTAGCTCTCGAATTGGAAGATAAAGGTTACGAATGGATTAAAGACCATGCAGATATTCAATTATAAACGATAGAGCTATGATGGAAAATTATCAAAACCTAAAACAATTGTTTGATGGTTTTTTCGACCAATATATTAATAATGAGACGGATAGCCCATTAAGCTTATCTATCAGAAAAGGCGCTTTTGAAGATTTTTACCGCATGGGATTCCCTACCAATAAAATTGAAAAATGGCGGAAAACCAAATTGAAAGACGTTCTTGACTTGCCTTACACTATCAACACAAGCGACAGATTAAGAACACAACAGCAAAAATCTATCTTCGAATGTGAGATAAATAATCTTGACACCGATTTGTTTTCGCTGCTAAACGGCTGGTACGAAAAGTCTTCAGAAAATTTGTTGCAAGGCGTAATCGTATGTTCGATTCGTGAAGCAGAGCAAAAATATCCTGAACTTTTTTCCAAATATTTCGACCGAATGGCTTCGGATCGTTCTAACGGATTAATTGCGCTTAACTCAGCGATATACAGCGATGGTTACTTTGTTTATGTTCCCGATAATGTGGCCTGCAACCGAACCATTCAAATAGTGAATGTCATCAATGCTACTTCCCGAATTTTTGTGAACACACGAAATTTGGTAATTGTTGGCAAAAACGCTTCTTTGAGTTTAGTTCATTGCGACGACAGCCTAAGCTCATTTGGTTCTTTCGTAAATAATGTATCTGAGTTTTTTGTGGATGAAGGCGGTCAGCTCGATTTTTACAAAATGCAAAATAAGGATGAAAAAGCGACCGTCATCACCCATAATTTTGTGGAGCAACAGCGCGACACCAACACGCACGCCAATACCATCACTTTCAATGGCGGCCTGATTCGCAACGACACTCGCGTGAAATTAGCCGGCAAAGGCTCCCACGCTGACGTTATGGGGCTTTACTTGGTTGACAGAGAACAGTTTGTCGATAATCAAGTTAAAATCGACCATGCCGTCTCCGATTGCACAAGCAATCAATTGTTTAAAGGAATCGTGGATGAAAATGGCCGTGCGATTTTCAATGGTCATATCCTTGTGCAACAAGATGCGCAACGAACGGCTGCCTATCAAAGCAATAACAATATTCAGCTTACCGACACGGCTTCCATCGACACGCATCCTTTTTTGGAAATCTATGCCGATGACGTTAAATGTAGCCATGGCGCCACAGTTGGTCAGTTAGACGAGGATGCTCTTTTTTATATGATGCAACGTGGAATCTGTGAGCGAAACGCACGCATGTTGCTCATGTTTTCGTTTGCAGGTCAGGTAATTGATCATATTAAAATTCCTGCTATCAAAAATCGTATTAGCGAATTGGTTAGCCGCCGATTAAAAGGAGAGCTTTCTGCTTGCGAAAGTTGCGAATTAAATTGTGAAAACCCTGATTCAGTGATGACTTTTGAAATAGATATGTCAAAAATATAAGTTATGTCTTTAAGCATCGATTACATCCGTTCGCTCTTTCCGGTTTTGCACCAAATAGTTCATGGAAAACCGCTAATCTATTTGGACAACGCCGCAACAAATCAAAAACCTAAGCAGGTTATCGACCGAATAGTTCAATATTATTCAACGGAAAATGCGAATGTTCATCGAGGAGTGCATTATTTGAGTGCTATTTCAACTGAAGCAATGGAAAACACTCGTAAAAATGTGCAAGAATTTATCAATGCTGCCTCTGACGAGGAAATAATTTTCACAAAGGGAACCACCGAATCCATTAATCTATTAGCTCATTCCTTCGGAAAAGCCTTCATTGGCAAAGGCGATGAAGTGATAGTTTCGGGTTTGGAGCATCACGCCAATTTTGTTCCTTGGCAGCAACTCTGTCAGGAAAAGGGAGCTGTTTTAAAGGTGATTCCCATTCAACCGGACGGCGATTTAGACCTTGAGGCCTTTGAAAAAATGCTGAATTCGAGAACAAAAATTGTAAATGTCAATCAAGTATCCAATGCCATTGGAACGGTGAATCCGATAGACAAAATCATTGGTATTTCGCATAAGCAAGGCATTCCGGTGCATATCGATGGAGCTCAGGCAGTTTCTCATTTTGCTATTGATGTTCAAAAAATGGACTGCGATTTCTACACTTTTTCCGGTCATAAAATGTATGGTCCAATGGGAATAGGTATTTTTTATGGCAAAAAAGAGTTTTTAGAGAAAATGCCGCCATATCAAACCGGAGGCGAAATGATTGATTTTGTGAGTGCCGAGGAAGTTACTTACAATCAGTTGCCCTATAAATTTGAAGCAGGAACCCCAAATGTTGGGGGAATTTTAGGTTTAGATGAAGCCATTCGTTTTATGAAAAACATGGGCATCGACCGAATTGCGGAGCACGAAAAAATGTTGATGAATTATGCTTTAGAGCAATTGGAAACCATTGAATCCGTAAAAATCATTGGCCAACCAAAGCAACGTGCAGGAGCTATTTCGTTGGCTCTTAATGGCATTCACCATTATGACGCAGCCACCATACTCGATCAATTGGGCATAGCCGTCAGGTCAGGACATCACTGCGCTCAACCTGTTATGCGATATTTTGGAGTCGATGGCACTATTCGTTTAAGCTTTGCCATTTACAATACACAAGAAGAAATTGATACTTTTGTGCACGCATTACAACGCGTTATTGGAATGTTTCGCTAACGCAAAAGAGCAAACTAAAATATAAACAAGATGACTTTAATAGAAAAAGCGGAAAACATAGTTGCAGAATTTAGTCTTTTTGAAGATTGGATGGACAAATATGCTTATCTGATAGAATTAGGTGAGGAAGCAGAGCCATTGCCTGATGATTTAAAAACCAAGCAAAATCTCATTAGCGGATGTCAATCACAACTGTGGTTAGTCGCTGATTATCAAGATGGAAAAGT